>JALVEX010000174.1 GCA_027030435.1 Paracoccaceae bacterium | reverse complement strand
GCCAAGCGCAAGGCCGAGATCATTCGCGGCGAGGCAGATGCGAAGCGCAACGCGATCTACGCCGAAGCATACGGCAAGGATCAGGAGTTCTTCCGCTTCTACCGTTCGCTCAACGCCTATCTGAAGGCGCTCCGTGGCTCCAACACCTCGATGGTGCTCTCGCCCGACAACGAGTTCTTCGATTATCTCAAGACGGAGAACCCGGATGCGGCGCGTGCGGCTGCGGCCGAGGAGAAGGCGCGTGCGGCCGAGGAAAACTAGCGCGGAGGGGCGCAGATGGGCTGGCTGATCCTCGGGATCGGGTTCGTTCTGTTCGTGGAGGGGCTGGCCTATGCGCTGGCCCCTGTGCGTATGGAGGAGCTCTTGGAGATGCTGCGCGCGATCCCTCCGGCGCGCCGCCGCCTCATCGGGCTGGCGGCGATGGGGATCGGCCTTGCCCTGATCTGGCTCGGGCGCGGGTTGATCCTTGATCTCTGTGCCCGTGTCACGGGGTTTTGAGCGGTTATGCACCGCTTCCGGCCTTCCGGGCGCGGGCCGGGGGTTGCGCCCGGGGCGGGGGAAGGGGAATACTGCACACGGAGGCCGCAGCGTCCGATCGGGCCGGGAGCATTTCCGGCGCTGCATGCAATAAGTGATAATGGATGGAGGGTGATATCGTGGAAAACAGGGCAATAGCCGCAAGCCGGACAGGCTTTGATCCGATGGCGGGAGCGGGTATGCTGCTCGCGGCCGTGGTGCTGCTGTTGGCGCAGGCCTTCGCATCGCTCGCGCGCGCCCAGCCCGAGGGCTTTGCCGATCTCGCCGAAAAGGTGAGCCCTGCGGTTGTCGATATCACCACGACGACGCTCGTTTCTGCGCCCGCCGGCCCAGGCGGGATACCGCCCGGCTCGCCCTTCGATGATTTCTTCAATGATTTTCTCAATCCCGATGGCAAGGGCAAAGGCGGGGGCAAGGACGGGGGCAAGCCCGCCCCGCGCAAGGCCCAGGCGCTGGGCTCGGGCTTCGTGATCTCCGAGGATGGTTATATCGTCACCAACAACCACGTGATCGAGGGGGCGGACGAGATCCAGATCGAATTTCTCGATGGCAAGGCACTGCCTGCGAAGATCATCGGGACCGATCCGAAAACCGATATCGCGCTGCTGAAGGTCGAGAGCGAGGCGCCGCTGCCCTTCGTGCGTTTCGGCGACAGCGATCTCGCGCGGGTGGGCGATTGGGTGCTTGCCGTGGGCAATCCGCTGGGGCAGGGGTTTTCCGTCTCGGCCGGGATCATCTCGGCGCGCAAGCGCGAGCTCAACGGCACCTATGACGATTTCCTCCAGACGGATGCCGCCATCAACCGGGGCAATTCCGGCGGCCCGCTGTTCAACATGGATGGCGAGGTGATCGGGGTCAACACCGCGATCCTGAGCCCCACCGGCGGCTCGATCGGGATCGGCTTCTCGATGGCCTCGAATGTGGTCAGCAAGGTGGTGGACCAGCTGCGCAAATACGGCGAGACGCGGCGCGGCTGGCTCGGCGTGCGCATCCAGGACATCACCCCCGACATGGCCGAGGCGATGGGGCTCGAAAGCACCCGCGGCGCGCTGGTCACCGACGTGCCCGACGGCCCGGCGAAGGATGCCGGCGTGCAGCAGGGCGATGTGATCCTCTCCTTCGACGGGCGCGAGATCGAGAACACCCGCGATCTGGTGCGCATGGTGGGGGATGCGGAAGTGGGCAAGGCGGTGCGGCTCGTGGTGTGGCGCGATGGCAAGACGGTGACGCTGAAGGTCGTTCTGGGGCGGCGCGAAGAGGCCGAGGCGGCGCAGAACGGCGCCCGCAACGGCGGCGAGGATGGCGGCGAAAAGCCGGCCCCGGCCGAAAAGCAGATCCTCGGGCTGACGCTGAGCGAGATCACCGACGAAATCCGCAAGGAGATGGGGCTCGGCCCCGATGCCGGGGGGCTGCTGATCAAGGCGGTGGACGAAAGCTCTCCCGCCTTCGAGAAGGGCCTTCGCCCCGGCGATCTGATCACCGAAGTGGGGCAGCAGAAGGTCGATACCATCAGGGATTTCGAGAAGCGCATCGAGGAGGTGCGCGATGCGGGGCGCAAATCGGTGCTGCTTCTGGTGCGGCGTGCCGGCGAGCCGCGCTTCGTGGCCCTGCCGGTGAAGTGACCCCGAAAGGCGAGGCTGCCTGCGTGCTGTTTCCTGCAAGAGCGATCCTGTTGCCGCGCGGCTTTGGCCGCGTGGCGAGTGGAGACGGGTGCAAGTTTGGGCTGGAACGCCCGCGCGCTCTTGGCTAGAGACTGTGGCGAAGAATTGCATGTGACGGCAGAACAGCGGGAAACGAGCATGGCCAGGATCATCTATATCGAAGCGAACGGCACGCGCCATGAGGTCGAGGTGCCCACGGGGCTGACCGTGATGGAAGGCGCGCGCGACAACAACATCCCCGGCATCGATGCCGATTGCGGCGGCGCCTGCGCCTGCTCCACCTGCCATGCCTATATAGATCCCGAATGGGTCGATCGCCTGCCCCCGAAGGAGGCGATGGAAGAAGACATGCTCGATTTCGCCTGGCAGCCCGACGAGAAGCGCTCGCGCCTCACATGCCAGCTCAAGGTGACGGATGATCTCGACGGCCTGATCGTGCATCTGCCCGAAAAGCAGATCTGATGGGGCGGGGCGGGGGCATCGGGCAGGGCGGGGGCATCGCACTCGCCGCCCTGGCCGCCTTTCTGCTGACATTCCCGCTTCGCGCCGAGATCACCGGCGCAGAATTTGACGCGCCCACCACGCGCTATGATCACGCGATCCTTGGCGATGCCATCGAGTGGGGCGCGCTGGTGCTCGATCTCGCGGATGGTCGCCGTCTGCGCATCACCCTGCCCGAAAGGCGCGTGTTCGAGGATCTCGCGCCGCGCCTCGTCGATCTCGATCGCGATGGCGCGCCCGAGGTGATCGTGGTGGAAACCGATCTTGCCCGGGGAGCGCGTCTTTCGATCTATGGCGAGAGGGGCCTGATCGCCGCTTCCCCCTTCATAGGCCGCGCGCACCGCTGGCTCGCCCCCGCAGGCGCCGCGGATCTGGATGGCGACGGGTTCATGGAAATCGCCTGGGTGGATCGCCCGCATCTGGCGAAGATCCTGAAGATTGCGCGCTTTCGCGATGGGCGGCTTGAGCCGGTCGCCAAGGCGCGCGGCTTTTCCAATCACCGCATCGGCGATGATTTCATCACCGGGGGGGTGCACGATTGCGGGAGCGGGGCGGAAATCGTCATCCCCGATGCCGATTGGCGGGAGATCATGGCCGTGCGCCTTGAGGGCGGGGAGGTGATCGCTCGGGTGCTCGCGGCCTATTCGCCGGATGCCATCAGGCAGGCGCTGGCCTGCGGGCGGTGAGGGCGGGCGCCTCCGGCGGGAGTATTTGGCCAAGATGAAGGGGAGAGCGTGGAATGCGGGGGGCGAACAAATGTCGAACGCCCTCTTTTCCTTGCCGCGGCTTCACGCTAGATTGCCGCCATGAGTGATCCGAGCCTTCCCCTTTCCGCCCGGGCCATGGCCGCAGCGCGCCCCGCGCCCTATCTCGAGGCCCTCAATCCCGCCCAGCGTGCGGCGGTGGAGGCGCTCGATGGTCCGGTGCTGATGCTCGCGGGCGCGGGCACCGGCAAGACGCGGGCGCTGACTGCGCGCATCGTGCATCTGCTGGCCACCGGCAAGGCGCGCCCGAACGAGATCCTTGCCGTTACCTTCACCAATAAGGCCGCGCGCGAGATGAAGGAGCGCGTCGCCGCCATGCTCGGCCAGACGATCGAGGGCATGCCCTGGCTCGGCACGTTTCATGCGATATGCGTGAAGCTCCTGCGTCGCCACGCGGAGCTTGCGGGGCTTAAGAGCAATTTCACCATTCTCGATACGGATGATCAGCTGCGCCTGATGAAGCAGCTGATCCTGGCCGCCAACATCGATGAAAAGCGCTGGCCGGCGCGCGCCCTCGCGGCCGTGATCGACGGCTGGAAGAACCGCGCCTTCACCCCCGAAACCCTGCCTGCCGGCGAGGCGAGCGCCTTCAACGGCGCCGGCCCGGCGCTTTACGCCGCCTACCAGGCGCGGCTGCGCGATCTCAATGCCGTGGATTTCGGCGATCTCCTCCTGCACATGGTGACGATCTTCCAGAACCACCCCGATATCCTCGCCCAATACCAGCGCTGGTTTCGCTACATCCTCGTGGATGAATACCAGGATACCAACGTGGCCCAGTATCTCTGGCTTCGCCTGCTCGCCGCCGAGCACCGCAACATCTGCTGCGTGGGGGATGACGATCAGTCGATCTATGGCTGGCGCGGGGCGGAGGTGGGCAACATCCTGCGCTTCGAGAAGGATTTTCCCGGCGCGAAGGTGGTGCGGCTCGAGCAGAACTACCGCTCCACCCCGCATATTCTGGGTGCCGCCTCGGGGCTGATCGCGGCCAACGAGGGCCGCCTTGGCAAGACCCTCTGGACGGAGGCGCAGGAGGGCGAGAAGGTCCGCCTCATCGGCCATTGGGATGGCGAGGAGGAGGCGCGCTGGATCGGCGAGGAGATCGAGGCGATGCAGCGGGGCAGCCGCGGGCGGGATCCACTTTCGCTCGATGATATCGCCATCCTGGTGCGCGCCAGCCACCAGATGCGCGCCTTCGAGGATCGCTTCCTTACCATCGGTCTGCCCTACCGGGTGATCGGCGGCCCGCGCTTCTACGAGCGCCTCGAGATCCGCGATGCCATGGCCTATTTCCGCCTTGTCACCAGCCCGACCGACGATCTCGCCTTCGAGCGCATCGTCAATACCCCCAAGCGCGGCCTGGGCGATGCGGCGCAGCAGAAGATCCGCGCCATGGCACGGGCGCGCGGCGTGCCTCTGGCCGAGGGTGCGCGGCTGCTGCTGGAAGAAGGCGGGCTCAGGGGCAAGGGCGCGGGGGAGCTGCGCAGGCTCCTTGAAAGCCTCGCGCGCTGGCGTGGCGAGATGCAGCGCGGCGATCTCTCCCATGTCGAGCTTGCGGAGATGATCCTCGATGAAAGCGGCTATACCGCCATGTGGCAGGCCGACAAATCCCCCGAGGCGGCGGGGCGGCTTGAAAACCTCAAGGAGCTTGTGAAGGCGCTGGAGCAGTTCGAGAATCTGCAGGGCTTCCTCGAACACGTAGCGCTGATCATGGACAACGAAACCGAAACCGGCGAGGAAAAGGTCACGCTGATGACCCTCCACGCCGCCAAGGGGCTGGAATTCCCAGCCGTTTTCCTGCCCGGCTGGGAGGATGGCCTTTTCCCCAGCCAGCGCAGCCTTGATGAAAATGGCCTGAGGGGGCTCGAAGAGGAGCGCCGCCTCGCCTATGTGGGCATCACCCGCGCCCAAGAGCTCTGCACCATCTCCTTCGCCGCCAACCGGCGCGTCTATGGCCAGTGGCAATCCCAGCTTCCTTCGCGCTTCATCGATGAGCTGCCCGAAGAGCATGTGGAAGTGCTGACCCCTCCGGGCCTCTATGGCGGCAATCACGGCGCCGCCGCGCCTTCGGCCCGGATGGAAGCCGCCGCCGCGAGCGCCGATCACTACAATTCCCCCGGATGGCGGCGCCTGCAGGCCCACGCCGCCAAGGGCCCCGCCCCCGCGCCCGTGATCACCACAACCGCGCGCGCAAGCTTCACCGAGGGCGAACGGGTGTTCCACCAGAAATTCGGCTACGGCCGCGTGATCGGGATGGATGGCGACAAGCTCGAAATCGAGTTCGAGAAGGCGGGCACGAAGAAGGTCGTGGCCCATTATCTTGAGCCGGCCGGCAAAGCCGGCGATATCCCCTTCTGATCCCCCTTTCCATCACTGGCCTGCAAATATCCCCGCCGGAGGCATCGCGTGCGTGCCACAGGCGCAATCGGTGGCAAAAAGAAACGGCAGCGCCCAGGGAGGAGGAGGCGCTGCCGTTCTTTCCTGCGTCGGGCCAACAGGGAGGAGGAGAAAGCCCTTCGCATTCATCCCGGGCGATCAGGCCCGGTATTTTTGCGGTGGCGCCAGGGAGGAGGAAGCGCCACCGCATCGATCGAAAGGCCCAGGGAGGAGGAAGACCTTTCGAATGCGCTGATCTCAGTTCTTGCCGTAAACGGCCTCATGGGCCACGGCGGGGATCATGGAGCGGGAGAGGCCGAGATCGGCCAGCTCGCGCGCATCCAGAGCCTGCAGTTCGCGCACGGTGCGGCGATACATGCGGCGATCGTTGATGCGGTGCGCCAGGTTCTTGGCAGCTGCGGCCATGCGGTGGGCCAGGGATGCCTCAAGGGCGCGGATATCGGATACGAATGCCATCTTTCTACTCTTTCTTCCTGCGGGGGGCGCTCCGGCCCGGTGTCTGTCTGTTTCGTTTCGGGGCTTCCTGCCGCCGACACGGGGTAGATAGACTTTTTCTGCGCCTGCACAATTTCCAAATCAGAATTGCCGCCATGCAGCATGCGCATGGGTCCGGGAGGGCGGGCGCATTGCTCGGTCTTGTCGAGTGGGCATTGCCCGACATCTCGTGGCAGTACCGGTTTCCCTCTTGCCCTCGCAGGAAAAATGCTCACATCGTGAACAGTGGGAACTGATGGAGAATGGCAATGGCCCTCAAACGCGAAGATGTCCTCGAAGCCCTGAAAGCGATCCGCCTGCCCGACGGGGGCGATCCCGTCTCGCGCGGGCTGATCAAGGCGGTGAGCGTGGAGGGGGGCAAGGTGCGCTTCGTGATCGAGGGGGAAAGCCCCGAGCACGCCCGCGCCATCGCGCCGCTCAAGGGCGCGGCGGAAGCGGCGGTGAAGGCGCTGCCCGGGGTCGAGGAGGTATTGGCGGCGCTGACGGCCCATGATCCGGCGCCTTCGTCCTCTTCCGGGGCTTCCCCGGGCGCAGCGCCGCAGGGGCTGAAGCTTGGCCGCCATCCCAAGCCGCAAAAGGGCAAGACGAAGCCCGAGGGTGTGGCGCATGTGCTGGTGATCGGCTCGGGCAAGGGGGGCGTGGGCAAATCCACCGTTTCATCCAATCTCGCCGTGGCGCTTGCGCGGGCGGGGCGGCGCGTGGGGCTTCTCGATGCCGATATTCACGGGCCGAGCCAGCCGCGCATGATGGGCGTGAGCCAGCGCCCCGTCTCGCCGGACGGGCAGACGATCATTCCCCTGCATGCGCATGGGGTCACGCTCATGTCGCTCGGGCTGATGCTGGAGCCCGAGCAGGCGGTGATCTGGCGCGGGCCGATGCTGATGGGGGCGCTGCAGCAGATGCTGGGGCAGGTCAAATGGGGCGAACTCGATGTGCTGCTGATCGATCTGCCGCCGGGCACCGGCGACGTGCAGCTCACCCTCGGTCAGGATACCGAACTGGACGGCGCGCTCGTTGTCTCGACGCCGCAGGACGTGGCGCTGATCGATGCGCGCCGCGCGATCGACATGTTCAATCGCCTCGAGGTGCCGATCCTCGGCCTGATCGAGAACATGTCCGTCTTTGTCTGCCCCCATTGCGGCGGCAAATCGCATGTGTTCGGATCGGGGGGGGTGAAGGCGGAGGCGGAGAAGCTCGGCCTGCCCTTCCTCGGCGAGCTGCCGCTGGCGCTCGAAGTGCGTGAGGCGGGAGATGCGGGCACTCCGGTAGCGGCGGGCGAGGGGCCTTTGGCCGAGGCCTATGCGGAACTGGCGCAAAAGCTGATCGAAAAGGGCGTGGCCTGAAGCGCAGGCCTGCCGGGCATGCGGCGCATGGGAAAACATGGGCATTCGGGCCCGGAGGCGGATTCTCCCGGCAATAGATCAGGCCGCGCTCCTTGATTCAGTGTGATTCGAACGGGGAGACACGCCCTTGTGGTTGTTTTTTGGCAGATCTATCGCCGAGATGGGCGATAAGATCTATGATATACGGGATTTCATGGGAAAAATATGGGTCATCAATATTGATACTATATACGGACGTAATTGAGTTTATTTCCACTACAAGATGTAATTATTGCGAAGTTTGAAGCATATTTGCAATGTGCTATCATATTACATGGAGCACTTCGAGCCCGGAAATCCCGAAAGTTTCTATTGATTCCCATTAATTCCCATGGCAAACATGGGTCCAGGATGAGAACGGGCAGAAATGGGGCAGACAGAACCCCGAACTGGCAAACAAGCAGGTTTCATACAGGCTCCGCTTTCATCTGAAGCAAGATCCGGCGCGCGAGCGAGCAGACATCCCCCCAGGTGGCGCGCGCAGCTGGACATCCCAGAGATGGGACGAGGGCGGCGGATCGGGCAGTGGCAGCAGCTCGATCCGCCGTTACCCGTTTCGGGTGTGTGTTGGCCGGCATTGGGCCGAAGAGGGACAGGAGCGGCGCAAAGGTGACGGGAACCTTCAGAGGCGACGGCATCCACAAGGTGGATGCGAAAGGGCGGGTTTCGATCCCGGCCCTGTTTCGCCGTGTTCTGGAGGCGGGTGACCCCAGATGGGAGCCGGGGCAGAATCCCAATCTGGTGATCGTCTATGGCGATCACCGCCGCAAGCAGCTCGAATGCTTCACCATGGAGGCGATCGAGGAGGTGGATCGCAAGATCGCGAAGCTCCCGCGCGGCTCCAAGCGCCGCCGCGCCCTGCAGCGCCTCTATCACGGCCAGGCCTATCCAACTTCGGTGGATGAAACCGGCCGCCTCGTGCTGCCCGCGCGCCTGCGCGAGAAGATCGGCCTTGGCAAGGAGGCCTATTTCATCGGCAACGGCGATACCTTCGAGATCTGGAATCCCGAGACTTACGAAGAAGAAATGAATGCCGGGCTCGAGCCGGATGAGGATTTCGATCCCGATGTGGATCCTTCCGTCTATCTGGATGGTGAAGAAGAGGGGGTGTAGCCATGCCGCCTGCCGCCGCCGCGCCGGATGGCCGTGACAACACCGCCGCCGCCCCCCATGTGCCCGTGCTGCTCGGCCCGCTTCTGGAGCGGGTCCGGCCCGTCAGCGGGATCTGGCTCGATGGCACGCTTGGCGCGGGGGGCTATGCGCGCGGGCTTCTCGATGCGGGGGCGGAGCGCGTGATCGGTGTGGATCGCGATCCCCTCGCGCTCGATCTGGCGCGCGAATGGGGCGCGCCTTATGGTGATCGGCTGCAGCTCGTGCATGGCAATTTCCGCGATCTCGATACCTATGCGCAGGCGCCGCTCGATGGCGTGGTGCTCGATCTCGGCGTTTCCTCGATGCAGATCGACCGCCCCGAGCGGGGCTTTTCCTTCATGAAGGATGGCCCGCTTGACATGCGCATGAGTCAGGAGGGCCCGAGTGCGGCGGATATCGTGAATACGGCCGATGAGAAGGCGCTTGCCGACATCCTCTATCACTACGGCGAAGAGCGCGCGGCGCGGCGCATTGCCCGCGCCATCGTGGCCGAACGCGCCCGCGCCCCGATCGAAAGCACCCTGCAGCTTGCCGGCATCATCGAGCGGGTTCTGCCGCGCAGGAAGCCCGGACAATCCCACCCCGCGACGCGCAGCTTCCAGGCGCTCAGGATCGCGGTCAACAATGAATTCGGCGCTCTGATCGAGGGGTTGGAGGCGGCCGAGCGCGCGCTCGCGCCCGGCGGCAGGCTGGCGGTCGTCACCTTTCATTCGCTGGAAGATCGGGT
Organism: Paracoccaceae bacterium; assembly: GCA_027030435.1. Taxonomy (GTDB): domain Bacteria; phylum Pseudomonadota; class Alphaproteobacteria; order Rhodobacterales; family Rhodobacteraceae; genus WFVA01. Next base: position 2,619 of record JALVEX010000174.1, on the reverse strand, counting down.
GGTGAAGCGCTTCCTCGCCGCACGCGCCGGCAAGACGGGCGGCGGAAGCCGCCATGCGCCTGAGCAGCCTCGGGGCGCGCCGCAGTTCCGGCTTGTTACCCGGCGTGCCGTCAGCGCCGACGAGGCGGAGATCGCGCGCAATCCCCGTGCCCGATCCGCCCGCCTCCGGATCGCCGAGCGCACCGATGCGCCGCCGGGCCCCGCCGAGCGCGGCGGGCTCGGCATTCCCGCCCCCGGAATGATTGGAGATGGGTTCTGATGCGAGGTTTCTTTTATGTTCTCTCCGCGGTTGCCGTCATGGGGCTGGCCTTCTGGGCCTACCGCGAAACCTATCGCACCCGCGCCGCGGAGAGGGAGGTTGCCGCGCTTCAGCGCGAGATCGCTCAAAAGCGCGAGGCTCTGGCCATCCTGCGCGCCGAATGGGCCTATCTCAACCGCCCCGAGCGTCTGCGCGCGCTGGCCGACATAAACTTCGATCGCCTGCACCTGCTGCCGCTCGGGGCTGAGCATTTCGGCCGCATCGAAGAGCTTGCCTATCCCGCGGTGCCGATCGCGGGGGTTTCGGCGCCGGTCCCGGTTGCCGGCCGGCTCGGTGATCCCGCAGGGTCTGCAGGGGAGGCGCGCCCATGATCCGCACCCCCCTGCGCCCGCTCGCCCGCATCCTTGCCGCCCGCGCGAGCGGCGAAAATCCCGATCAGATCGAGCGCGAGAACATCCGCAGGCGCCACCAGCGCATGAACGAGCAGTTCCGCCGCCGCTCGGAGGGGCGGCTTCTGGTGCTGATGCTGTTCTTCGTCGCCGCCTTCGCCACGGTGGGCATCCGCATGGGGGCTCTGGCGCTCAGCGAGCCGCGCGAGCCCCGAGCTTCGGCAAGCGGCGCCGCCATCATGGCCCAGCGCGCCGATATCACCGATCGCAAGGGGCGCATCCTCGCCACCAATATCGGCACCTACAGCCTCTATGCCCAGCCGCCCCTGATGGTGGACAAGCCTGCGGCGGCGAAAAAGCTTGCCGAGATCTTCCCCGAGCTCGACGAGGCCGATCTCCTGCGCAAATTCACCGGCAAGCGCAAGTTCCTCTGGATCAGGAAGAAGCTCTCGCCAGAGCAGATGCAGGCGGTGCATGACATCGGCGATCCGGGGCTCCAGTTCGGCCCGCGCGAAATGCGCCTCTATCCCAATGGCCGCCTTGCCGCGCATGTGCTGGGGGGCGCGAGCTTCGGGCGCGAGGGGGTGAATTCGGCCGAGGTGATCGGGGTCGCCGGGGTGGAGAAGACATTCGATGCAGCCCTGCGCGATCCCGCCAATGGCGGCCGCCCGCTCGCGCTCTCGCTCGATCTCACGGTGCAGGCGGCCACGCGCCAGGTGCTTGAAGGCGGCATGAAGCTGATGAATGCGCGCGGCGCGGCGGCGGTGCTGATGGATGTGCATACGGGCGAGGTGATCGCGCTGGTCTCGCTCCCCGATTTCGATCCAAATGATCGCCCCCGCCCCCTCACCAGGGGCAATGATCCGGCCCAGAGCCCGCTCTTCAACCGGGCGCTTCAGGGGGTTTATGAGCTTGGCTCCACCTTCAAGCCCTTCGCCGCCGCCCAGGCGCTCGAGCTTGGCCTTGCCAATCCCTCCACCATGATCGAGACAAAGGGTCCGCTGCGCTGGGGCAAATACAAGATCCGCGATTTCCACGATTACGGCGATCGGCTCTCGCTCACCGATGTGATCGTGAAATCCTCCAACGTGGGCATCGCCCATGTCGCCCAGGCGATCGGCGCGAAGCGGCAGCGGGAATTCCTGCAATCGCTCGGACTTCTTGATCCGGTGCCGCTCGAGATGGTGGAGGCGAAGGGCTCGCGCCCGCTGCTGCCGCCCAGATGGAGCGAGATTTCCACCATGACGATTGCCTACGGCCACGGGATTTCGGTGAGCCCCGTGCATCTCGCCGCCGCCTATGCCACGCTGGCCAACGGCGGCAGGCGGGTGGTGCCGACGCTCCTGCGCCGCGATCGCCCGCAGGAGGGCGCGCGGGTGGTCTCCGAGGAGACAAGCCGCCGGATCCGCCACATGCTGCGCCAGGTGGTGCTGCGCGGCACCGCGAGCCTCGGCGAGGTGGCGGGATACGAGGTCGGCGGCAAGACGGGCACCGCCGACAAGCCAAAGCCCACCGGCGGCTATTACAAGGACAAGGTGATCGCCACCTTCGCCAGCATCTTCCCCGCCTCCGATCCGCGCTATGTGCTGATCGTCTCGCTTGACGAGCCTGTGGAAACATCCGGCCCCAGGCCCCGGCGCACCGCGGGCTGGACGGCGGTGCCGGTGGCGGCCGAGATCATTCGCCGCGTCGCGCCGCTTCTCGGCCTCAGGCCGCGCATTGAACCCCTGCGCCCGACTGGGGTAACACTCACCAGCAACTGAAACCGCCGGGAAAGACGGGGTGAAGAAATGTCGAAAGCGCGCGCCGGGGAAACGGGAACGAAATCCCTCGCCGATCTCGGCCTGCGCGCGCGCGGCGGGCGCGAGGCGCGGATCACCGGCCTTGCGGTGGACAGCCGCGAGGTGAAGCCCGGCAATCTCTTCGCCGCCCTCCCCGGCGCGCGGATGCACGGGGGTGAATTCATCCCCT
>JALVEX010000173.1 GCA_027030435.1 Paracoccaceae bacterium | reverse complement strand
AGCAAACTGCCCGATATCAGCTTGCCGGCAACCGATGGCACGGATGTGAACCCCGCCCGCCTGCCCGGCCGCACGATCCTCTATGCCTATCCGATGACAGCCCGCCCCGGCATCCCCCTTCCCGACGGGTGGGACATGATCCCCGGCGCGCGCGGCTGCACGCCGCAGGCCTGCGCCTTTCGCGATCATGCGGCCGAACTTGCGGCTTGCGGCGTCAATGCGTTCTTCGGCCTCTCCGTACAGGATCGCGATTATCAGCGCGAGGCCGCCCTGCGGCTGCATCTGCCCTTTCCGCTTCTGAGCGATCACGGCCTCGCCTTCGCCCGCGCCCTTTCGCTGCCGCTGATGGAAGTTGATGGCCGCCCGCTCCTCAGGCGCCTCACCATGGTGATCGACGGGGGGCGCATCTCGCACGTGTTCTACCCGGTCTTCCCGCCCGATTCCCACGTGGAGGAGCTGATTGCCTGGCTGGAACACAATCCCTGAGGCCTGCCCCTTCATCTTGGTTCAAATACTCATGATCCCTCCGCTCCCCGCCGGGTGCGCGCGTATCCGCACCTGCACGCCTTTCCCGCTTGACCATTCCGCCCCCAGCGGCAAGAGTCCGCGCCAATGAAAAACCGCACGAGCAGATAATGGCAAAGAGCCCGCCCCCCTTTTCCCGCTTCGAATGGCTGATCGCCTGGCGCTACCTGCGTGCCCGGCGCGCCGAGGGCGGGGTGAGCGTCATGACGTGGATCTCCCTGATCGGCATCACCCTTGCCGTGGCGGCTCTCATCATCACCCTTGCCGTGCGCGCCGGATTTCGCGAGGAATTCCTCGATACCATCCTCGGCGCCAATGCCCATGTGACGATCTACAACAGCGCCGAAGTGGATGAAAACGGCATCCTCAGCCGCACCATCCCCGATTACGCCGAGATGGCGGAACGCCTGCGCAAGGTGCCAGGCGTGGTGCATGTGGCGCCCGTGGTGCGCGGGCAGGTGATGGCCAACAGAGGGAGCTACAATGCCGGCGTTCAGGTACTCGGCATCGCGCGCGAGGATCTCGAAAGCCTGCCGCGCATCGCCAATCCCGATCTGGCGCAGGGCGATATCGGCGATTTCGATCAGGGGATCGCGATCGGGCAGGGGGTGGCGCGCATCCTCGGGGTAGGGATCGGTGATCGCATTCGCCTCATCTCCCCCAATGGCGTGAAAACCGCCTTCGGCACCAGCCCCCGGGTCAAGGCCTATCCGGTGACCTACATCTTCACCGCCGGGCGCGCCGATATCGACAGCACCCGCGTCTATCTGCCCTTCGCCGAGGCCCAGAGCTTCTTCAACCGCGAAGGCGTGGCCGACGAGATCCAGATCATGATCGAGGATCCAGAGCGCGTGGAGGAGATCACGCCCGCGCTTCTGGCCGCGGCCGGCGATCGCGCCCTTGTCTGGACATGGCGCGATGCCTCCGGCGCCTTCCTGCGCGCGCTTGACGTGGAGGATACGGTGATGTTCGTGCTTATGTCGATCCTGGTGCTGATCGCCTCGATGAACATCATCTCCGGCCTTGTCATGCTGGTGAAGAACAAGGGGCGCGATATCGGCATCCTGCGCACCATGGGGCTCACGCAGGGCTCGATCATGCGCATATTCTTCATCTGCGGGGCGCTGGTGGGGCTGATCGGCACTGCCTTCGGCGTGATCCTCGGCTCGCTTTTCGCTGCTTACTTCGATCAGATCCTCGCTTTCGTGAACGGCGCGGCGGGGGGGGATGTGTGGGATGCCAGCGTGCGCGGCATCTACCGCCTGCCAGCGAAGCTACAGCTTTCCGATGTGCTCTCGGCAGTGGCGCTTTCGCTCATCCTTTCCTTCGGGGTCACGATCTTCCCGGCGCGGCGGGCGGCGCGGCTCAATCCGGTGGAGGCGCTGCGCTATGAGTGAGCCGCGGGAAACCGTGCTGGAGCTTTCCGGCATCACCAAGACCTACAACAAGGGCCTTCCCGGTGAGGTGCAGGTGCTGCGCGGGGTTGATCTGAGCCTCGCCCGGGGCGAGGTTGTGGCGCTTGTGGCCCCTTCGGGGGCGGGAAAATCCACGCTTCTCCATATCGCCGGCCTGCTGGACACGCCCGACGAAGGCGCCGTCATCATTCGCGGGCAGGACATGAGCCGGCGCTCCGATCGCCGCCGCACCGAGGTGCGGCGCGCCGATCTCGGCTTCATCTACCAGTTTCACCACCTGCTGCCGGAATTCTCGGCGCTGGAAAACATCGTGCTGCCGCAGCTGGCCAACGGCACGGGCGAGGCTGCGGCGCGTGCGCGGGGGGAGGCGCTTCTTTCGCGTGTGGGCGTGGCCGAGCGGGCGCGCCACCGCCCGGCCGAGCTTTCCGGGGGCGAACAGCAGCGCGTGGCCTTCTGCCGGGCGCTTGCCAATGATCCCGCGGTGCTGCTGGCCGATGAACCCACGGGCAATCTCGATCCCGAAACCGCTGATCGCGTGTTTGCCGCGCTGATGGAACTGGTGCGCGAAACCGGCCTTTCGGCGCTTGTCGCCACCCACAATCTGGAGCTTGCCGCGCGCATGGATCGCGTGCTGCGCCTCGAGGGGGGGCGGCTCGTCTGAGCCCGTGCGGCTTGCGCGCCGGCGCTCTGGCGTCCATGCTCCATTCATGACAGGGCGCTTCACCTTCCTCCTGCTGACCTTTCTTCTCGCCTTTTCCCTGCGGGCCGGGGCGCAGGAGGGCGCTGTCGATCTCAAGATCATCCTTGCCGTGGATGCCTCCGGGAGCGTCAACCGCGATGAATTCCGCCTCCAGATCGAAGGCATCGCGGCTGCGATCAGAAGGCCCGAGGTGGCCGCTGCGGTGCGTGGCGGGCCGCATGGCCGGGTGCTGGCCGCGGTGCTTGTCTGGTCCGACGCCGCCTTTCCGAAATACCCCACGCGCTGGCACCTCCTCGGCCCGCCGGGAAGCTTCGAGGCCTTCGCGCGGGAGGTGGAGGCCTTCAATGTCCAGGCCCCGGGCGTGCCCGCGATCGGCGGCGGGGGCACGGGGATCGGCGAAGCGCTCGCCTTTGCGCTCGAGATGCTGGCCGATGAGCCCACGCCCGCGCGCCGCCTGGTGGTTGATGTTTCCGGCGACGGCCCGGAATCGAAACCCTGGAAGGAAGGCGCGATCGAACTTCCTGCCGCGCGCGCTTCCGCGGCGCGTGCCGGTGTGACGGTGAACGGGCTCGCGATAGAGAACGAATATGCCGGTCTCCACCTCTGGTATCGCGCCCGGCTGATCACCGGCAACGGCAGTTTCGTGATGCGGGCGCGGGATTATCACGATTTCCGCCGTGCGATCCTGGAAAAACTGCTGCGGGAGCTCTCTTCCGGCGCGCTTTCACAGGCTGCACCGCGCCATTGCGATGCGCCCGCAGAGTGCCTTGCACGAAGGTGATTCGTCTGCCGGCGATCGGGCCGGGGGCAGAGAGACCAAAGAGAGTGATTGGGCAGAATGTGGCAACATTGTGCCACCTTTGGGGCAA
>JALVEX010000172.1 GCA_027030435.1 Paracoccaceae bacterium | reverse complement strand
GCGCAGGAGATCGAGATTGCCGCGCGCAGATTTGCCCGCGCCCTTCAGCACCGAGGCATCGTCCTCCACCTGTCCGGCCACGAGGATCACGCGCCGGCCTTCGCGGGGCGCGATTTCCGGGGTGCCCGAGGCCTCGGCTTCGGGGAGGTTGTATTTGCTGAGCCCGAGCGCGTTGATGCGCGCGATCAGCGCCTCGGCGCGGGCGAGCTCGGCCGCCGGCAGGGCGGGGCTTTCGGCGATCAGCCGCTCGAGCCGGCTCGGGCGGGTTGGATCGTAGTGGATGCCGAGATCGTCGCACACGAGCGAAAGCGGGGGGGTGAGGCGGGCGCCGAGCCCCTGCGAGCGCAGGAAGCCATCCTCGACGCGCACCAGCGGAATTTCATGCGCCCGGGCTTCCTCGGCAAGCCCCTCGGGCGCGCGGCTTGCCCATACCAGCAGGCGCCGCCCGGTTTCCTGCGCGATCCGGGCGGCGCGGGCCGGATCGGCGGCAAAGCGGGGCTTCCTGACGGAGCCGAAGAAGCGGGCGAGATGCGGCCTCTTCCAGCGCGACATCCCCACCATCACATGCCCGGCGCGATCATCCCGCCAGGCGCGGGCCTCGGCCTCGAGCTGGGAGATCACGTCCTCAAGCTCGCACAGGCGATCGCGGGCGGGATCATACCAGAGCGGATAGAGGATCATCGCGGCCGCGAAAAGCTGGGCGCGCGAAAGGCGGCGATGGCGCCGGGGCAGGGGGCTTCGATCCTGGGTGAGGCCCCAGCCGGCATAGAAGGGCTGGCCGAACACATGCGGGCGGTGGCCGGCCATGATCGCTTCGAAGCCGAGCTGGGAGGAAACGGTATAGACGGCCGTCGCACCCTCGAAGAGCGCCCAGGGCGAGACGGGATCGGTCAGAAGCGAAACGCGCCCGCCCGCATCATCGGGGCCGAAGTGGCCCGGGCGCAGGCCGGCGGCGGTTTCGGGATGGGCCTTGATGACGATCCGGTTGCCCGGGTGCTCCGCCTGGGCGCAGATCAGCATGTCGAGGAAGGTGGCGCGGGTGGCGCCGGAAGCGGTGACGGCCCCGTCGCCTTGCGTCTGATCGATCACCAGCACATAGGGCGGCTCGGGCAGGGGGTGCGCGGGATCGAAATTGCTGTATTTCGAAAGATGCGCATGACGGATGCGCTGATCGGCGGCGCGGGCGCGATCGAGGAGCACGGTATCGTCAAGCGGATGGGTGGCGAGCAGGGTTTCGAGATCCGAGGGGCGGGCGGGATCGAAATGAAGGCCGCTTTCATCGAGGAGAAGGCCGATGGGCGGGCTGCCGGCGCGCCCGAAGGGGCGGGCGCCGAGCCTGCCCGGCAGCACCGAGCGCAGGAAGGCATCCTCGATGCGCAGGATCCCCGCGCCGGTTTCGCGCGCCAGCCGCTCGCCGCGCGCAGCGCGCGGGCCGTTGCCCCATATGGCCACGCTGTCCTGCGGGCCGCGCGGGGGGGAAAGCGTCAGATCATAGCCGGCGAGATCGAGGATCCTGCGGATGCGTTTCTGCGTCAGAAATCCCGCCGCCCGGAACGAAAGCCGCCGGCGCTCCGGGGCGCCGGCGGTCGTCTGTGTTTCGCCCAGCACAACGGGCATCCGGATCAGTTGGTGATATTGGAGGCTGCATTCTCCAGTGTTCCGACCGAGGTGAGCGATCCGGTAAGGGCGGAGATCGCCTTGTTCCACTGCACATAGGGCGCCTCGGTGACATAGACGGTGTCATTGTCGCGGATCATGAAATCGCGCGCGAGGAACATGCCCGTCGGCTTGGTGAGATCGAGCACATAGGCGATGCGCTGCGGCCCCTTGAGATCATTCCTCCCGAGGACCTCGCGGGCAATCTCCTCCGGCTCGTCGCGGATCACGAAGACGCCCGTCGGATCGGCCACGTTGGAGCGCAGGCCGCCCACCTGGGCGATGGCCTCGAGCGCCGAGAGCGTCTGGGTGCGGAAGGGGATGCGGCTCTGGGCGCCGGTGGCGCCGAGCGCGGTGAAGCTGCGGCGATCCTCCTGCACGAGGATGCGATCGCCGCCGCGCAGCGCGATATCGAATTCCGGGTGGCTGAACAGATCCTGAAACCAGATCGTGCCCTTGCGCTTGCCCCGGATCACGGTGATCTGCGCCACTTCCGGCGGGATCTGCACGCCGCCCGCGCGCGCCAGCATGGCCGAAAGCGTGCGGGTGGGGCGCTGGATCGGATAGACACCCTGCCCGCCGACGCCGCCGACGATCGAAACCGTGGCCCCATCGCCGGCAACGCGATTGACGACGACCTGCGGATCGGGCGTCTGGGCGTTGAGCTTTTCGGTGATGATGCGCCGCAGCGCCTCGGGCGTGTTGCCGGCGGCGCGGATGCGGCCGGCGTAGGGGATGAAGATCATGCCCTCGCTGTCCACCTGCACTTCCTGCAGCCCGCCCGGCACGCCGCCCGAGGAGAGAATGCCGTTGTCCACGTTTTCCCACACCTGGATGGAGAGCTTGTCGCCGGGGCGGATGGTGTCGGAGCCGATGCTGCCGGCCTTCAGGAATGCCTTGGAAAAACCGAGCGCGGGCACCACGGAAGTGGCCCTGGTGATGTAATCGTTCACCGCCACCACATGGGCATTGCCCTTCTTCTCGACGGAGCCAGCAAAGATCTCGCGCTTGGTCGGCCCGGATCTGGGGAGCCCGCAGGCCGAAACGGTTGCCACAAGTGCCAGGAGGGCCACGCCCCTGGCCATGCGCGTATCAAGGATTTTCACTGCCGTGACTCCCTCTTTGCTTTTTATTTTCATTTATTGACTGCCGCAATATTGCCTCATTTTGGGTGACGATATTGCGGAAACCCCTGAAAATCCAGCATTCATTCGCCACGCCTAGCGAACGATCCGCAACTGTTGCCTTTGCGCCGCGCCCGTCATCCGCCCGCCCGATTGTGCGCCATCGCGCAGGGCGTCATAGGGATCCTGCGCCGCAAGCAGGAGATCGGGGAGGAGGCGCAGGAGCTGGCGCCGGCCTGAAGCGGAATAATACCCCCCCGGAACTTGTGAGGTGGCCAGCAGGAAGCGGCGGAAATCGGCGTAGGCCGCGGGGTTTGGCCGACGCGGGGCGGCGAAAAATTCGGCGATCGGCTGATCCGAGACAAGCTCCGGCTTGGCATAGATCGCCCGCCCGAAGGCCCGCACCGCAAGCCCCCGCCAGAGCGCCTGATGGGCGGCGGTGGAATTGACGGTGACAACGCTCTGCGCATGATCGAGGAGCCGGCCAAGCTTGCCCCCTTCGATGAAATGCACCCGCCCCCCGACGCCGTGGCGCGCTGCGATCTCCCTTGTCCTGCGCGCCAGCGGCAGGCGCCCGCTTTCCAGGGGATGGGCCTTGAAGGCGAGGTGATGATGGGCCGGTGCGCCGGCGGCGAATCCGGCGATCACCAGCTCGAGGAAATCCCCCATCTCCCTGAAGGGGCCGTGATCGCGCAGGCTGGTATCGTGATCGAGCTGCAGGAGCGCAAGGTGGTAGGGATGGCCGCTTCTGAGCAGGCGCCGG
>JALVEX010000171.1 GCA_027030435.1 Paracoccaceae bacterium | reverse complement strand
TGATCCAGCCGTTGTTGCCGACCAAGGTGCGCGGGGTGAAGCGGCGGGACGACCGGCAGGTTCTGAACGGCATTTTCTGGCGGCTGCGCACCGGCGCGCGCCTCAAGCCGACATTCCGGCCCGCTACGGCCCCTACACGACCTGCGTCAACCGCTTCAACCGATGGCGCAAGGCAGGTATCCGGGCGCGCATTCTCGACGCCATATCAGAAGCTTACGAGGGCGACATCCAGATGATCGACTCCTCTTCCATCCGGGTTCACCAGCACGGGGCGAATGGCCCGAAAAAGGAGGGCGATCCGGTTGCATGGGTCGCTCGCGGGGCGGGCTGACCACCAAGATTCACGCCCTGGCAGATGCCCTCGGCCGCCCCATCCGGCTGATGCTGAGCCCGGGTCAGGCTTATGATGGCCACACCGCCGAGCAGCTGCTGACCGCGCTCCCCGAAGGCTGCCGTCTCTTGGCGGACCGCGCCTATGACAGCAACGCCATCCGGGCCTTGCTGGCAGCACAAGGGGCCGAGGCTGTGATCCCATCGATGCCCCAGCGCAATCCGGTCATCCCGCACGACCGCGAGGCTTACAAGGCGCGCAACATGGTCGAGAGATTCTTCAACAAGCTCAAACACTTCCGCGCAGTGGCCACGCGATACGACAAGCGCGACGACAACTACCTCGCCTCCGTCCAACTCGCTTCTATCAGGATTTGGTTGCGATCTTATGAGGCGGTGACCTAGAGTCCGCCCAAGCAAAGGACGGACAAATGAAGAAACGATTCACCGACGAACAGATCATTCAGATGATCAAGGAACAGGAAGCTGGCGAGCGGACGGCTGATGTGTGCAGGCGCTATAGGATCAGCCAGGGTACCTTCTACAAATACAAGTCAAAGTACGGCGGCATGGAACCATCAGATGCCAAGAAGCTCCGGGCGCTGGAAACCGAGAACGCAAAGCTCAAGAAGCTTCTGGCCGAGCAAATGCTGGACAATGCCATGCTGCGGGACGTGAACTCAATAAAGTGGTGACGCCCGACGCCAAGCGCAAAGCGGTGGCTCATCTGATGGAGACACATCTGGTGAGCCAGCGTCGGGCGTGCGCTGCCTTGAATGTCGATCGATCGACGGTGCGCTATCAAAGCCGCCGGGACGATGACGAAGAACTGCGTGCTACCATCAGGCGCGTTTCCAAAGAGCGACGGCGGTTTGGTTATCGCCGGATCCACGTCATGGTCGAACGAGAGGGCCACAGAGTGAACCACAAGAAGCTGAGGCGCATCTATCGCTAGGAAAAGCTGCAAGTGCGCCGCCGGGGCGGCAGAAAGCGCGCACTGGGCACCAGAAAGCCAATGGTGCTGCCAGACGAACCGAACCAACGCTGGTCCCTGGACCCTCGCCATTGTCTCTCGGACCAATGGCGTTCCAATGGCTCGATCTCCGATGCGTTCACAGATGGGCGCAGGTTCCGCATTCTAACCGTCGTGGACGACTTCACCCGCGAGAACCTGGCGCTGGTCGCCGACACATCCCTGTCTGGCTTGCGGGTCACACGCGAGCTGGATCGGGTTGTTGCCGAACGCGGCATGCCGGGCACGATTGTGTCTGATAACGGCACAGAATTCACCAGCATGGCGATCCTTCGATGGGTGCAGGAAAACGGGATTGACTGGCACTAAATCGCACCGGGAAAACCAACCCGGAATACATTCATCGAAAGCTTCAATGGCAAGCTCCGGGACGAATGCCTGAATGAAACCCTGTTCAGCTCACTGGCCGAGGCCAGAGAAACGCTGGACGCATGGCGGGAGGATTACAACACACACAGACCACATTCGGCGTTGGGAAACCTGACACCGATGGAATTTGCAGAGAAAAAGAGCATGGACAAACTGGCCGCGTAAGGCCATCAATTCGAACCCAAGGACTCTCCACCAAGTGGAGGAAACTTGGGGCTCAGGTCAGTCAGCGAATGGAGATGCGCGCTCTTGCCGAGCGGCCGCGGGCATCGATGACCGAAAGCGTGAAGAAGCCGGGAGCCTGGAGATCAAGCGGGGCCTCGCGCTCATGGCTTGCGATGATGGCGGGTCTGCCGTTTACGAGCCAGGTATAGGGCGCAGTTCCATCGCGCACCCGGACAATCACCGGGCCTTCAGCCTCCAGCATGGCGCCATCGGGTGGAAAGCTTATGATCGGAGCTTCGGGCTGCACTTCAAGAAATGTGCCGCGTGGGCGAAAATGGCGCAGGGGCGCTGGGAGTTCTCCATTGGTTGCGATCAGCGTGGCCGGGGGAGGGGGCGGCAAAGGATCCGGGTTCGTCTTGAGGCGGGCGAACACCTCGAAGAGAACGGGCGCGGCGAGATCGGCCCCGAAGGCGCCGGGCACCGGGGTGCCATCGGCCCGCCCCATCCATATGCCCGCCACATGCCGGCCGTCAAAGCCGATCGCCCAGGCATCGCGATTGCCATAGGAGGTGCCGGTCTTGTAGGCGATCGAGCCGGCCGGTGCGCCTGCCGGCGGGGCGAGGCCCGAAAGGATATTCCCGATCTGCCAGGCCGCTTCGGGTGAAACGAGCCTCTTTTCCGGGGCCGCGCCTCTCTCTGCCCCGAAGGCATGGAGGCGGGTGATCTTGCCGCCATTGGCCAGGCTTGCGTAGATCTGAACGAGATCCTTCAGGCTGAGGCCCAGTCCGCCCAGCCCGACGGCAAGCCCCGGCCGGCTGCCTGCGGGCAATGCCGGGTTTGCGCCCGCCCGGCGCAGGCGGGCCACAAACCGGGCCGGGCCGATGGCATCGAGGAGTTTCACGGCCGGGATGTTGAGCGAGAGCTGGAGCGCCCGGCGCAGGCGGATCGTTCCGCGAAACCGGCCATCGAAATTGCTCGGTGTGTAGGAACCGAAGGAGGTCGGGCGATCCTCGATCATCGTTTCCGGGTGCGCGATGCCTTCGTCGAACGCCATGGCGTAGATCAGGGGCTTCAATGTGGAGCCGGGGGAGCGCAGGGCGGTCGTCATGTCAACGAAGCCCTGGCGTGTATCGGCGCGATAGGCGGCCGAGCCGACGGAGGCGAGGATTTCGCCGCTGCGATGATCGGCCACCAGGATCGCGATGGAAAGGCGGGGATCCTTCCGGCGAAGGGCCATTCGGGCGAGGGTTTCGAGTTGCTGCTGAAGGGTGGCGTCAAGCGTGAGGCTCAGAGCCGCGAGATCGGGGTGGCGCAGGTGCAAGCGGGTTGTCAGATGAGGTGCCAGGGCCGGAAAGGGGCGCCTTCGGGTTGGCACCGGCTCGCTCATGGCGGCCTGCGCGCTGCTTTCGCTGATCGCGCCATTCGATGCGAGTCGCTCCAGAATGCGATTGCGCGCGGCAGTGGCGCGCGCATGATGGAGATCGGGCCGTCGGCTTTCGGGGGCCTGTGGAAGGGCAATGAGCAAGGCGGCCTCCGCCGGGGTGAGGCGGCGCGGCTCTTTCCCGAACCATGCGAAGCTCGCCGAGCGCACGCCTTCGAGATTGCCGCCGAAGGGGGCGCGGTTCAGGTAGAGTTCCAGGATCTGATC
>JALVEX010000170.1 GCA_027030435.1 Paracoccaceae bacterium | reverse complement strand
CCAACAGCTGCCGCATGCTGATTGCCCAGCCCAAGGGCAGCCAGTTTCATGTGGTGGACAGTTTTTCGAAATCGGTTCAGCTCGGGATCGGCCTCGAGGCCACCGGGCGGCTTTCGCGCGCCTCCATGAACCGCACCGTGCAGGCGCTGCGGATCTGCCAGAAGAAGCTCAGGAAACATCGGGTGAAGCGCATGCGCCTCGTGGCCACCGAGGCCTGCCGGCGGGCGCGCAACACGCGCGAATTCGCCCGCCTCATCAAGCGCGAAACCGGCCTTCGCATGGAAATAATCGATACCGAGGAGGAAGCCCGCCTCGCGGTGATCAGCTGCGCGCCGCTGGTTTCCGTGAATACCGAGCAGCTGCTGGTGGTGGATATCGGCGGCGGCTCGACGGAGCTTGTCTGGATCGATCTCTCCAATGTGCCCAAGCTCGAGCGCCCGCGCGCCATCATGCGCCTGCATCTGGGCTTCGAAACCGGCCCCTCGCCCTTCCCCAAGGCCCGCGTGGTTGACTGGATCTCGGTGCCCCTGGGCGTTGCCACCCTGCGCGATCAGTTCATGGACGTGAAGGACGACAAGGCCCGCTTCGCCCTGATGAGCTGCCATTTCGAGGAACAGCTCGCCGATTTCGCCCCCTACGGCGATGAGCAGGCGCGCGAAGGCTTCCAGATCATCGGCACCTCGGGCACCGTCACCACCGTCGCGGCCTGCCACCTCGGCCTGCGCCGCTACGATCGCAACAAGGTCGATGGCCTGCGCATGACCTCCGATCAGATCGACCGGGTGATCGAAACCTATCTGCGCCTCGGCCCCGAGGGGCGCAAGCGCGATCCGCGCATCGGGCGCGATCGCCAGGCGCTGATCATGTCGGGCGCGGCGATCCTGCAGGCGCTGATGCGGGTGTGGCCCACCGATCGCCTCTCGGTGGCCGATCGCGGCCTGCGCGAGGGGCTGCTTTACGCGCAGATGAGCGCCGATGGCGTGCTGGAAGACGGGCCGTTCTGATCATGGCGAAGAAACCATCCCGGGGAAAAGGCACCAGCGGGCGCGGCCTGCGCGATCTGCGCACGAGGGTGAAAACCGCGCGCGGGCGCAAGCTCAGCTCCACCCGGTGGCTTGAGCGCCAGCTGAACGATCCTTACGTGAAGCGCGCGAAGGCCGACGGCTACCGCGGCCGCGCCGCCTACAAGATCCTGGAACTGGACGACAAATACCGCTTCCTCACCCCCGGCGCGCGGGTGGTGGATCTGGGCTGCGCGCCGGGCGGCTGGTGCCAGGTGGCGGTGGATCGCGTCAATGCGCTCGGGCAGAAGAAGGGCAAGGCGCAGGGCCGGGTGCTCGGCATCGATCTGCAGGAGGTCGATCCCATCCCCGGCGCCGAGATCCACCAGCTCGATTTCATGGCCGACGGGGCCGACGAGCGGGTGAAGGAATGGCTCGGCGGCAAGGCCGATGTGGTGATGAGCGACATGGCCGCCGCCGCCTCCGGCCACAAGCAGACGGATCACCTGCGCATCATGGCGCTCTGCGAGGCCGCGGCCCATCTCGCCTTCGACGTGCTCGACGAGGGCGGCACCTTCATCGCCAAGGTGCTCGCCGGCGGCGCCGAGGGCGATCTGCAGAAACTCCTGAAGCAGAAATTCACCCGGGTCGCCAATGTGAAACCGCCCGCAAGCCGCGCCGACAGTTCGGAAAAATACGTCGTCGCCACCGGCTTTCGCGGCTGAGCCGGAGGCCCCGCCCGCCTTTCATCATTGGTCCGTAAATATCCCGGGGTGTGGGGGCAGAGCCCCCACTTGTCCCTCGTTGATATATCAGCCGCCCTCGAGCCGGCTGAGGCGCGCGATCAGGCTCGAGGTATCCCACCGCCCTCCGCCCATCTTCTGCACGTCCTTGTAGAACTGATCGACCAGCGCCGTCACCGGCAGGCTGGCGCCGTTCTCCTCCGCCGCATCGAGGCATATGCGCAGATCCTTGCGCATCCAGTCCACCGCGAATCCATGATCGAATTCGCCGTCGAGCATGGTCGCGTGGCGGTTCAGCATCTGCCAGCTGCCCGCCGCGCCGCCGCCGATCACCTCCACCACCGCGCGCCCGTCGAGCCCCGCCTTCTCGGCGAAATGCAGCGCCTCCGAGAGCCCCTGCAAGAGCCCGGCGATCGCGATCTGGTTGACCATCTTGGTAAGCTGCCCCGCACCGCTCGGCCCCATCAGCCGGCAGGCCTTGGCATAAGCCGCGATCACGGGCTCGGCGCGCGCATAAGCCTCCTCCTCGCCGCCGCACATCACCACGAGCTGGCCGTTCTCCGCCCCCGCCTGGCCGCCCGAAACCGGCGCGTCGATGAAGGCGATCCCGCGCTCTGCGGCAAGATCGTGAAGCTCGCGCGTCACGGCCGCCGAAACGGTGGTGTGATCGACGAACACGCTGCCCGCCTTCATGCCCGCAAACGCCCCATCTTCACCGAGGCAGACGGCGCGCAGATCGTCGTCATTGCCCACGCAGGCCATCACGAATTCCGCCTCCTCGGCCGCCGCGCGCGGGGTATCCGCCGCCCTGCCGCCATGCTCTTCCACCCAGCGCTCGGCCTTCTCGCGGGTGCGGTTGTAAACCGTCACGTCATGGCCCTTCGCCGCCAGATGCCCCGCCATCGGATAGCCCATCACCCCGAGCCCCAGAAATGCAACCTCAGCCATGACATTTTCCTTTCGCTTGCCGCCGTCCACACGCTAAACACTCTCTGAATACTTCCTAAACACTTCGCGAGAGGGGTCAATGGCACGGGCAGGGAGGCTTGGCATGGCACGGGTATTCCGCTGGCTGGCACGGATAGTCACCGCGCTCCTTATCCTTGCCCTGCTCGCGGGATACGGCGTCTATTACCTCGCCTCGCGCTCGCTGCCCGATTACGACGAGGATTTCACCCTCGCCGGCATCACCGCGCCGGTGCGCATCGTGCGCGATCAGGCCGCCGTGCCCCATATCTTCGGGCAGAACGACGAGGACGTGTTCTTCGCGCTCGGCTTCGCCCATGCGCAGGATCGGCTCTGGCAGATGACGATGCTGCGCCGCACCGCCCAGGGGCGCCTTTCGGAACTGTTCGGCCCACGCACCCTGCCGATCGACGATCTCATGCGCCGGCTCGATCTCTACCGCCTCGCGCAGCAATCGGTGGCGGCGCAGGACGAAGCGACGCAAGCCGCGCTCGGGGCCTATGCGGCCGGGGTCAATGCCTGGCTCGAGGAGGTGAACAAGGGCGCTCGCGGGCGCGGGGCACCGGAATTCTTCCTGTTTTCCAACGAGATCGCCCCCTGGCAGCCGGCCGATTCCCTCGCCATCATGAAGCTGATGGCGGTGCAGCTTTCGGGCCATCTGCAGGATGAGGTGCTGCGCGCGCGCGCCTCGCTCCTGCTGCCGGAAGAACGGGTGCGCGACATCCTGCCGGATTTCCCCGGCCCCGGCATAGCCGCCCTGCCGCCCTATGCGAGCCTTTTCCCGGCCGGCGGGCTCTCGCGCCAGCGCGCCGCGCTCACCGCGCCCGATCCCAAGGCCGGCGA
>JALVEX010000169.1 GCA_027030435.1 Paracoccaceae bacterium | reverse complement strand
GCCCCAAGGAGAGGGCCCCGCGCGCATGGGGCCCCGGACAAAGCAAAAGCTGAACGTGAAGGAATAGGAAAATGCGTCACCAGAAAGGCTACCGGAAGCTCAACCGGACCCACGAACACCGCAAGGCGATGTTTGCCAACATGGCGGGCTCGCTGATCGAGCATGAGCAGATCAAGACGACGCTGCCCAAGGCGAAGGAGCTGAAGCGCGTGGTTGACAAGCTCATCACGCTTGGCAAGCGTGGCGATCTGCACGCCCGCCGCCAGGCGGCAAGCCGCCTCAAGCAGGAGCATCACGTGGCCAAGCTCTTTGATGTGCTCGGGCCGCGCTACAAGGATCGCCAGGGCGGTTATGTGCGCGTGCTGAAGGCCGGTTTCCGCTATGGCGACATGGCGCCTATGGCGATCGTAGAACTCGTGGATCGCGATCCGGATGCGAAAGGCGCCACCGACAAGGCCCGCCTCGAGGCCGAGGAAGCCGCAGAAGAATAAGCCTTTTTCATCAGGCAATGAGAAACGGCAATGTGAAACCCGCCCTCATGGGGCGGGTTTCTTCGTTCCTGTTTGAATGGGTTCAGTTGCCTTATGCGGCCGGTTGCTTGAGGCGAATGGCGGTAAGGAATTCCTCAAGCATGCGCTTGGCATCTTCCTCATTCGATGATTTCGCGCCAAGAAAATCGAGCAAATCAGCACGGGCCTTTTTCGGCAGTTTCTTCAATTTTCCGATCAGATCAAATTCATTTGCGTTCATGAGTTTTCAAGCTCCCGTACACCATAATGCGTCACACTCTATAGTTGATCTTGGTTGGCGCAACATGTCTAAAAGGGCATGTGTCCTTTTCGGCATGAAATTGCTTTCGCACTGCCATGCCTTTGCAGATGCAATTTCCCCGCTCGGCTCTTTCAAAGCGCTTTCCGCCTCCGTAGGCTTGTTGCATGGCCGATCTGTTTGATTCTTCCCAAGCCTCCGAAGCGCCGCAGGCACCACAGCGCCCGCTGGCCGATCGCCTGCGCCCGCGCTCGCTCGGCGAGGTGATCGGGCAGGATCATGTGCTTGGGCCGGAGGGGCCGCTCGGGATGATGCTGGCTTCGGGCAGTCTTTCTTCGCTGATCTTCTGGGGGCCGCCCGGCGTCGGCAAGACAACGATCGCGCGCCTGCTGGCGGATGAAACCGATCTCCATTTCGAACAGATCAGTGCCATCTTCAGCGGCGTTGCCGATCTGAAGAAAGTGTTCGAGGCAGCGCGCCTGCGCCGGCGGAACGGGCGCGGCACGCTTCTTTTCGTCGATGAGATCCACCGTTTCAACAAGGCCCAGCAGGATGGCTTTCTGCCCTACATGGAGGATGGCACCATCCTCCTTGTGGGGGCGACGACGGAAAACCCCTCATTCGAACTCAACGCCGCCCTTCTGAGCCGCGCCCAGGTGCTGACCCTGAAGCGCCTCACCCTCGCCGATCTCGAGCTTCTCGCCCAGCGTGCGGAAAAGGAGCTCTCCCGCCCCCTGCCGCTTGACGGCCCCGCCCGCGAGGCGCTTCTGGAGATGGCGGATGGCGATGGCCGGGCCCTTCTCAACCTCATCGAGCAGATCATGCTCTGGAAGATGGAAGGCAGGCTCGGGGCCGAGGATCTCGCCCGTCGCCTCATGCGCCGGGCCTCGAAATATGATAAATCGGGCGATGAGCATTACAATCTCATTTCCGCCCTGCACAAATCCGTGCGCGGCTCCGATCCAGATGCGGCGCTCTATTGGCTTGCGCGGATGCTGAAGGGGGGCGAGGATCCCCGCTATCTCGCCCGGCGCATCACCCGCATGGCGGTGGAGGATATCGGGCTTGCCGATCCACAGGCGCAGAGCATCTGCCTGCATGCCTGGGAAGTGTATGAGCGCCTCGGCAGCCCCGAGGGGGAGCTTGCGCTTGCCCAGGCCGTGACCTATCTCGCGCTCGCGCCGAAATCCAATGCCGCCTATGTGGCCTACAAGGCGGCGATGGCGGCCGCAGCCAGAACCGGCTCCGAGCCCCCGCCGAAGCATATCCTTAACGCGCCCACGAAGCTGATGAAGGATGAGGGCTACGGCAAGGGATATGCCTATGATCACGATGCAGAGGATGGCTTTTCGGGGCAGAACTATTTTCCCGAGGGGATGAAGCGGGGCGTCTATTATCTGCCGGTGGAGCGGGGCTTCGAGCGGGAGCTCAGGAAGCGGCTTGATTTCTTCGCCCGCCTGCGCGCCAAGCGCGAGAAGGGCGGGGAGGGGTAAGCCTTTCACCGGCCTGTGGTTGACAAGCCCCCGCCTTCCCCCGAAAGAGGGCGCATGAGCTATACCATGTTGCAAGTCGCCCTCGGGGGCGCCATCGGCGCATCGCTGCGCTACCAGACGGGGCGCCTCGCCGTTCATCTCTTCGGCCACGGGTTTCCCTGGGGCACGCTGCTGGTCAATATCATCGGCTCCTTCGCGATGGGGGTGATCGTGGTGGTGCTGGCGCACAAGGATGCCACCCGCCTCGCGCCCTTCCTGATGACGGGCATCCTCGGCGGCTTCACCACTTTCTCTGCCTTTTCCCTCGATGTGTTGACGATCTACGAGCGCGGCCAGGTAGGGCTTGCCGCTGCCTATCTGATGGCTTCGGTGATGCTTTCCCTCGCGGCGATCATGGGCGGGCTGGCGCTGGCGCGGTGGTTCTGGGCATGAGCCGGGTGCAGCAGATCGAGATCGCGCCGGATGAGGCCGGCCAGCGGCTCGATCGCTGGTTTCGCCGCCGCTTTCCACACATGCCTCAGGGGCGGATCGAGAAGATGTGCCGCAAGGGCGAGATCCGGCTTGATGGCGGGCGGGTGAAGGCTAATGTGCGGGTCGAGGCGGGGCAGGTGGTGCGGGTGCCCCCGCTGCCGGAGCCGGGGGCGGAGAATGCACGGCCTCAGCCAGAACGGCCTGCCGTGAGCGAAGCGGATCAGCGCATGATCCGCGAATGCGTGCTTTACCGCGATGATCACCTGATCGCGCTCAACAAGCCCCCGGGCCTGCCGGTGCAGGGTGGCAGCGGCCAGCGCCGCCACCTCGACGCCATGCTCGATGCCCTGCGCTTTGGCACCGATGAGCGCCCCCGCCTCGTGCATCGCCTCGACAAGGATACCTCCGGCGTGCTCCTGCTCGCCCGCAGCCGCCGCATGGCCGCGGATCTGACCCGCGCCTTTCGCGATCGCGACACCCGCAAGATCTACTGGGCGGCGCTCGCCGGCGTGCCTTCCCCGCGCATGGGCACCATTCGCTACGGGCTGGTGAAGGCCGGTGGCCACGGGCCGGGCGGCGCGGGCGAAAAGATGCGCTGCATCCATCCGCGCGAAGTGGACGGCACGGAGGGGGCGAAGCGCGCCACCACCGATTATGCGGTGCTGGATGCGCTCGCAGGGCGGGTGAGCTGGGCGGCGCTCGTGCCGATCACCGGGCGCACCCATCAGCTGCGCGCGCATATGGCCGAGATCGGTCATCCGATCATCGGCGATGGCAAATACGGTGGCTCGGGGCAGGAAAATCCGGGCGATGGCTGGGGGGCGGCCCTTGGCGGCGAGATCAGCCGCAAGCTGCACCTCCATGCCCGCTCGCTTCGCCTCATCCATCCCGCCAGCGGCAAGATGCTCCAGATTACCGCTCCCCTGCCACCCCACATGCAGAACACATGGGATCTTCTGGGCTGGCGCGAAGCGGATGTTCCTGAAGATCCTTTCGGGGAGGAGGCCCGATGAGCAGCAAGGCCGGATGGAAGATGAAGCGCTTCTGGAAGGAGGCCGGGTATTCGCCCGCCGATGGCGGCTTTGCGATCAGGCTGGACGAGCGCCCGGTCAAGACCCCGGCCAAGGCGCCCCTGGTGGTGCCCACCGAGGCGCTTGCGCGGGCCATATGCGATGAGTGGCAAGCGCAGGGCGAGGACATCGATCCCCATGCCATGCCCTGCACCCGATCGGCCAATGCCGCCATCGACAAGGTCATGCCAAACCGCGCGGCGGTGGTGGGGATGCTTGCCGATTACGCCGATACAGATCTCACCTGCTACCGCGCCGATGGTCCGCAGGAGCTGCGCTTCCGCCAGGATGCGGCCTGGGATCCGCTGCTCGATTGGGCGGCATCCCGCCACGGCGCGCGCCTCGCGCCGCGCACGGGGATCGTCTATGCCCCCCAGGAAGAGGCGGCCATAGAGCGGCTGAGGGCGGCGGTGGAGGCCCTTGGCCCCTGGCCGCTCACGGCTCTGCATGATCTCGTGACCCTTTCGGGCTCGCTCATCATCGGCCTGGCCGCGCTCGATCGCCATCTGCCGCCGGAAGAACTGTGGAAGCGTGCCCGCCTGGACGAGGATTGGCAGGCCGAGCAATGGGGGGAGGACGAGATCGCGCAAAGGGAATCGGAGGCGAAAAGGAAGGATTTCCTGCATGCAGTCCGCTTCCACGAACTGCTCGCCTCTCCGTGAAATCGCCATTTCGGGCGGTGCGGACGGTTTTGCAAAAAAACCCGAGTAAAATAACCGTAAATTTCCAACATGACCCTTGACGGTTTCTTTACATTTCGCGCAAACTGACGGGCATTGGGGGGTGCAAGGCCCCTCATTCCATCGCCCCCGGCCGTCCTGGCCGGAACAAACCGCCCGGGAACGGGCGGAATATCAGGAAGAGGTAAACATGAAAAAAACCGTATTTTTTGGCGCACTGGCCGTAGCGGGTATGGCAGCCGGGGTAGCTGCCGCCGGCACGCTTGATGACGTGAAAGCACGTGGCAAGCTGAACTGCGGCGTGTCCACCGGGCTTGTCGGCTTCGCCGCGCCCGATGCAAACGGGAACTGGGAGGGATTTGATGTAGGCGTCTGCCGTGCGGTTGCCGCAGCCGTGCTTGGCGATCCTACCGCAATCGAATTCGTGCCCACCACCGGCAAGACGCGCTTCACCGCGCTGGCTTCCGGCGAGGTGGACATGCTGGCGCGCAACACCACCTGGACCTTCACGCGTGATGTCGATCTGAAATTCGAATTCGTCGGCATCAACTACTACGATGGTCAGGGCTTCATGGTTCCCAAGAGCCTTGGCGTGACCTCGGCCAAGGAACTGGACGGCGCCACCATCTGCATCCAGACCGGCACCACCACCGAGCTCAACCTCGCGGATTTCTTCCGTGCCAACAACATGACCTATGAGCCGGTGCCGATCGAAACCAACGCTGAAGCGCAGCAGCAGTATCTCGCAGGCGCCTGCGACGTTCTCACCACCGACGCATCCGGCCTCGCGGCCACCCGCGCCTCCTTCGAGAATCCGCAGGATCACATCATTCTGCCGGAAATCATCTCGAAAGAGCCGCTCGGCCCGCTCGTGCGCCATGGCGATCAGCAGTGGGGCGATCTCGTCCGCTGGACGCTGAACGCGCTGATCTCGGCTGAAGAGCTTGGCATCACCTCGGCCAACATCGATGAGCTCGCCAAGGGCACCAAGAACCCGGAAATCAACCGGATCCTGGGCACCGAGGGCGATCTTGGCGGCATGCTCGGCCTCGACAAGCAGTGGGCCTACCGCGCCATCAAGACCGGCGGCAACTACGGCGAACTGTTCGAGAAGAACATCGGCGAAAACACCCCGATCGGTCTGGCCCGCGGCCTGAACGCGCAGTGGAAAGACGGCGGCCTGATCTACTCGCCCCCGTTCCGTTGATCTGAAAAGAGTTGAGGGCGCGGCCAAACCGCGCCCTCTTCATATCCGCAAGAAACAAAAATCCCGGCCATATGCAGAAGATGCGTGTTCAAGGGCCGGGCAGACAGGGATACCAACATGTCATCCATGACCGACGCGCCAAAGGAGCCGTTTCGGCTCAGCATGTTGATCTATGACTCGCGTTTCCGGGCAATCACCATCCAGGTCGTCGCGCTGATCGCTTTCATTGCCGGTGTCGCCTGGATCGTGAACAACACCATCCAGAATCTGGAAGCGCTGGGCAAGACCCCGGATTTCGGCTTTCTCCTGAAGCCCGCCGGCTATGACATCAACCAGCGCCTGATCGAATACAATTCCCAGATGACACATGCCCGCGCCGCCTTCGTCGGGCTGTTGAATACGCTGCTCGTTGCCGCACTGGGCTGCGCGCTTGCCACCATCATCGGCATTTTCGTCGGGGTTCTGCGGCTGTCGAAGAACTGGCTCGTCGGCCGGTTGATGACGGTTTACGTGGAAACGCTTCGCAACGTGCCCGTGCTGCTGTGGATCGTTTTCCTGATGGCGATCATCTCCGAGGTGCCGCCAAAGCCAGCCGATTTCAGGAGCGGAAAGGCGCAGATGCTTTTTGACAGCATAGCGATAACCAACCGTGGCATTTATATTCCCGAACCGCTGTTTTCCAGAAGCCTTGGCGATATTACCGTGCTGAAAGGCGTTTTGAATGACAGCTTCTATTTCAGCATCAGCCTCGATCTGATCGTGCTCCTCGCCGTATTCCTCGGCGGGCTGATCATCTCCGGGCTGATCAAGCGGCGCGCCGATCGCATACAGGAAGCGACCGGTGAGCGGCCGACAACATGGTATCTGCGCCTTGGCGTGGTGATCCTGCCCACCCTGATCGTGCTCTATCTGCTCGGCTTCCACCTCGGATTTCCGCAGCTCAAGGGCTTCAACTTCAAGGGCGGGATTCATCTGCGAAATTCCTTCGTAGCCCTCTGGATCGCGCTTTCGCTCTATACGGCGGCCTTCATCGCCGAGATCGTGCGCTCGGGCATCATGGCCATTTCCAAGGGCCAGACGGAGGCTGCGGCGGCGCTCGGGCTGCGATCGGGCAAAATCATGAGCCTCGTGATCCTGCCCCAGGCGCTCAGGATCATCATCCCGCCGCTGATCTCGCAATATCTGAACCTCACGAAAAACACTTCGCTCGCCATTGCCGTGGGATACATGGACATCACCGGCACGCTCGGGGGCATCACCCTCAACCAGACCGGCCGCGAGCTGGAGTGCATTCTCCTTCTCATGCTCATCTACCTCACCATCTCGCTTTCCATCTCGAGCGTGATGAACTGGTACAACGAGCGCGTGAAACTGATGGAGCGCTGACATGAGCGAACAATCATATGTCCGGGATGAAATGCTCCCCGAACTGCCCCCGCCGGCAACGGAAGTGGGGATCATCGGCTGGATGCGCGAAAATCTGTTTTCGGGCTGGCTGAACACGATCCTCACGCTCATCGGGATCGCGATCGTCTATATGGCTGTTTCTGCGGCGCTGCCGTGGTTTCTCAACGGCGTCTGGAACGCGAATTCGCTCAGCGAGTGCCGCGAGATCCTCCAGGGAAAGTCCGGTGCCTGCTGGGGTGTGATCCGGGATCGCTTCAATCAGCTGATGTTCGGCTTCTACCCGCATGAAGAGCAGTGGCGGCCGGTTCTGGCCTTCGTGCTGCTGCTTGTTGCCATCGCGCCGATCCTCTTCAATCCGATGCCCCTGGGGATGAAGATCGGCTGGGGAGGGTTCATTCTGGTTGGCCTCTGGCTGCTCAGGCTCACTGGCGCGCCCACTCTTGCCTATCTTGTGTTCCTTGCCCTGGCGCTGCCGGTTTTTCACGAGAAAATGGCGCGAAAGATTCTGTTCTTCTCGGCGCTGTTTCCATTCGTCATGGTCTGGCTGATGTGGGGCGGATCGGCCTGGTATGTGATTTCGGCGCTTCTCGGTTTCGTGATCGGCTATCTCGCCTTCCGCCTGCTCGAGCCCATCATTGGCTTCCTTTTCTCGATCATCGTTTCGGTTCTGGTTGCCATCGGCTGGTGGTTTTTCCTGACCGCGCCGTTCGCCGCCTGGATGGCCGGCATCATTCCGCTTGAGCTTACACCGGTCGAAAGCCGCAAGTTCGGCGGCCTGATGCTTTCGGTGATGCTCGGGGTAACGGGGATCGTGGGCTCGCTCCCGCTCGGGATTTTCCTGGCGCTGGGGCGGCAATCGGATCTGCTGATCGTGAAATCGATCAGCGTGGGCTTCATCGAGTTCATCCGGGGCGTGCCGCTGATCACGCTCCTGTTCGTGGCCTCGACGCTTCTCAACATCTTCCTGCCGCCCGGCACGGAATTCGACATCATCCTGCGGGTCATGATCATGGTCACGCTGTTCTCGGCCGCCTATATGGCGGAGGTGATCCGCGGCGGCCTCGCGGCGCTCCCTCGGGGGCAGTATGAAGCCGCCGATGCGCTCGGGCTCGATTACTGGAAAGCGCAGCGCCTTGTGATCATGCCCCAGGCGCTCAAGATCTCCATTCCCGGCATCGTTTCCACCTTCATCGGGCTGTTCAAGGATACCACGCTGGTTTCCATCATCGGCCTGCTGGATATGCTGGGGCTTGCGAATGCGATCAGGGCAACCACCGCCTGGAACGGCATCATCTGGGAGCTCTATCTCTTCATCGCCTTCGTGTTCTGGATCTTCTGCTTTTCCATGTCACGCTATTCCATGTATCTGGAGCGCAAGCTTCAGACAGGCCACTAATACCAAGGGAGCGACTCCATGTCTGAACTCGCTACAGAACGTCAGGTTGACCGCAGCAAGCTGCAGGTTTCCGATGAGGTTGCCATCGATATCGTCAACATGAACAAGTGGTATGGCTCATTCCACGTGTTGCGCGATATCAATCTCACCGTGAACCGGGGCGAGCGGATCGTCATCGCCGGGCCTTCGGGCTCGGGGAAATCCACCCTGATCCGCTGCATCAACCGCCTCGAAGAGCACCAGAAGGGGAAGATCATCGTCGATGGTACCGAGCTTTCCTCGGACCTCAAGAACATCGACAAGATCCGCCGCGAGGTGGGGATGGTGTTTCAGCACTTCAATCTCTTCCCCCATCTGACCATCCTCGAGAACTGCACGCTCGCACCGATCTGGGTGCGCAAGATGCCGCGCAAGGAGGCCGAGGAGATCGCCATGCACTTCCTGCGCAAGGTGAAAATCCCCGAGCAGGCCGATAAATACCCCGGCCAGCTCTCGGGCGGCCAGCAGCAGCGGGTGGCGATTGCGCGCAGCCTGTGCATGAAGCCGCGCATCATGCTGTTTGACGAGCCCACATCGGCGCTTGATCCGGAAATGATCAAGGAAGTGCTCGATACGATGATCGAGCTTGCCGAAGAGGGGATGACGATGCTCTGCGTGACCCACGAGATGGGCTTTGCCCGCAAGGTGGCCAACCGGGTGATCTTCATGGATCAGGGCCAGATCGTGGAGCAGAACGAGCCCGAGGAATTCTTCAACAATCCGAAATCGGAGCGCACGAAGCTCTTCCTCAGCCAGATCCTCGGCCACTGAGCCATTCAGGGATACATGCCCGAAAGCCCCGGCCACGGTGCCGGGGCTTTTTTCATTCCAGATCGCGCGGAGAGATGAAGGCCGCCACGTGCCCTCGTGTTTCCGGGGCAAGATCGCGCCATGTGGAAACCGGCAGATCGAGCAGGGTTGTCGCGCCGGTGATGTAGCGGCGGAACGCGGGATGTGTGGGCGGATTGGCGGCAAGCTGCCTCGCCAGAGCCGCGATGCCGGGATTATGAGCCACCAGCATGACTGCGGGCGCGGTGGCATGGCGGCGCAGGCAGGCGATCATTTCTGCCGGTGAGGAGAGGTAGAGCGCGTCATGGCCGCTCACATCACGGGCGCGGCAATGGCGTGCGATCCGCTCCCAGGTTTCGCGTGCGCGCGTGGCGCTCGAATGCAGCACCTGATCGGGGCAGAGCCCCTCCGCGGCGAGCTTCTTGCCGAGGAGATCCGCAGCGCGGCGCCCGCGCCTGCTCAGGGGGCGTTCGAAATCATCGAGCGAGGGATCCTTCCAGCTCGATTTGGCGTGGCGGGTGAGAATGAGGCGCAGCGGGGGAGCCATGACACGAGCCTGCCATGGGCCGGCTCGCCCGGCAAGCCCCGGCGAAAACAGCCCCGATCAGCGCTCGGGGCGGATCAGGGTGCCGGCGCCGTGATCGGTGTAGAGTTCGAGCAGGCAGGCATTGGGCGCGCGGCCATCCAGGATCACAACGCCGCGCACGCCGCCGTCGATCGCGGTGAGGGCGGTTTCGGTTTTCGGGATCATGCCGCCAGCGATTATGCCCTTGCGGATGAGGCTGCGGATCTCTTCGGGCGTGAGCTCGCTCAGCACCTCGCCGTTTTCGCCCTTCACGCCAGCCACATCCGTCAGCAGCAGCAGGCGATCGGCCTTGAGTGCGGCGGCGATGGCGCCGGCCACCGTATCGCCGTTGATGTTGTAGGTTTCGCCTGCCCTCCCGGCGCCGAGGGGGGCGATCACCGGGATCACATCGGCGGAGAAAAGCGTGTGCAGGAGGCTTGGATCTATCTTCGAGGGGATGCCCACGAAGCCGAGCGCGGGATCGGCGGGATCGCAGGTGATGAGATTGGCGTCCTTCCCCGAAAGCCCGGCCGCGCGGCCCCCCTGGCTGTTGATCGCCTGCACGATGCGCTTGTTGACCCGCCCCGATAGCACCATCTCCACCACCTCGACGGTGGCGGCGTCGGTGATGCGCTTGCCATCCCTGAAATCGGATTTCACGCCAAGACGCGCGAGCATTTCATTGATCATCGGCCCGCCGCCATGCACGATCACCGGATTGACGCCCACCTGCTGCATCAGCACGATATCGCGCGCGAAACTCTCCATCGCCGCATCGTCGCCCATCGCATGGCCGCCGAACTTGACGACCACCGTCGCGCCATCGTAGCGCTGCAGCAGCGGCAGGGCGTGCGAAAGCGTGCGGGCTGTGGCGATCCAGTCGCGGTTCATCGGCTTGGCGTTTTTCATCGGTTCTTCCCCCGTTTGCGCTTCGTTGTTAAATTGTCGGGCGGGCGCTGCCAAGCCCGCAGGGGCATCGCGGCGGCGATTGTTGTTGGGGAGGGGAATGCCTATGATCTCCTTGTCAGAGGCAGAGGACGTGCGATGAGCAAGGAAAGCAGACAGAAAACCATGGTGCTGACAGGCGCCAGCCGCGGCATCGGCCACGCGACGGTGCGCCGCTTCAACAGGGAGGGTTGGCGGGTCATCACCTGTTCGCGCAACCCCTTCCCGGAGGAATGCCCCTGGGGCGGGGGCAACGAAAATCATGTGCAGATCGATCTTTCCTCGCCTGACAAGACGATCGAGGCGGTGGACGTGATCCGCAAGAAGCTCGATGGCCGCCTCGATGCGCTGGTGAACAATGCCGGCATTTCTCCGAAAGGGCCCAATGGCGAGCGGCTCAATACGATCAATACCGATCTGCGCACCTGGGGGCAGGTCTTCCATGTGAATTTCTTCGCGCCCGTCGTGCTGGCGCGCGGGCTTATACAGGAACTCGCGGCCGCGAAAGGGGCAGTGGTGAATGTCACCTCGATCGCCGGCAGCCGCGTGCACCCCTTTGCCGGCGCGGCCTATGCCACCTCCAAGGCGGCGCTGGCGGCGCTCACGCGCGAGATGGCGCATGATTTCGGCCCCTTCGGGGTGCGCGTGAATGCGATTGCGCCGGGAGAAGTGGAAACCTCGATCTTGAGCCCCGGCACCGAGAAGATCGTGGAAAAGCTGCCGCTGCGCCGGCTCGGCCAGCCCGAGGAAGTGGCCTCGGCGATCTATTTCCTCTGCTCCGAGGAGGCTTCCTACATTTCGGGCGCGGAGATCGAGGTCAACGGCGCGCAGCATGTGTGATGGCCGGGATCAGGTGCCGATCAGCTCCGCGATGATGGCGCGAAGGGTGGGGATGCCTTCGCCCTTTTCCGAGGATGTAAGCACCATTTCGGGATAGGCGGCGGGGTGCCTGTTGAGCGCGCTGCGCACCTGGGCAAGCACCGGCGCCACCTGCTTCTGCTTGACCTTGTCCGATTTCGTCAGCACCACCTGGAAGGGCACGGCGGCGCGATCGAGAAGCGCCATGATTTCCTCGTCCACCGGCTTCACGCCGTGGCGGGCGTCGATCAGCACGAAGGCGCGGCGCAGGCTCTGGCGGCCCGAGAGGTAGGATTTCAGCAGGCGTTGCCATTTCTCCACCACGGGCTTTGGCGCCTTGGCAAAGCCGTATCCGGGCAAATCGACAAGATAGGCCTGGCCGGAGAGATCGAAAAAATTGATCTCCTGGGTGCGGCCGGGGGTATTGGATGCCCGCGCCAGCTCCTTGCGCCCGGCAAGCGCATTGATGAGGCTTGATTTGCCCACGTTCGAACGCCCGGCAAAGCAGATCTCCGGGCGGTCGGCAGGCGGGAGGCCGTCCATCGCCACAACGCCCTTGACGAACGCCGTTTCCGAGGCAAAGAGCCGGCGACCGGCCTCCAGCGCGGCTTCATTGGGGGCTTCGGCGAGGGGGAAGGGAAGATCGGCCATCAGAGCACCTCGATTGCATCGCCCACGGCGATCCGGCCCGGCTCTATCACAACGCCATAGACGCCGAAATCGCGGTGGC
>JALVEX010000168.1 GCA_027030435.1 Paracoccaceae bacterium | reverse complement strand
CAGGATATCCGTATTGACGGAGGCCATGTGCCTGAGCCGCCCCCAGTCAAACACCCGCGCCCAATCGCGCCAGGCCCCGCCCCAGAGGCCGTCGCGGCACAGCCAGAGCCCGAGCGCCCCGCCGCTCGCCTCGGCGATGAGCGTGGCCGTGGCAACGCCCTCCACCCCCCAGCCGAGCCCCAGCACGAACCACAAATCGAGCACGATGTTGAGCCCGTTCATCCACAGCTGGATCAGGAAAACGGCCCGTGTGCGCTCCTGGGCAATCAGCCAGCCGGTGATGCCGTAAAGCGCGATCGCGGCCGGCGCCGAAAGCACCCGGATCCCCATGTAGCTGCGCGCCAGCCCTTCCACCTCGGGCGAGGCGGGCGAGAGGGCGAAGGCGAAACGGAAAAGCAGCCCCTGGAAGGCAATGATTGCAAGGCCCGCGGCGGCGCCGATCAAGAGGGCGCGCATCAGGAGCGCGCTGACTTCCGCCCGATCCCCCGCGCCATGCGCCTGGCTTGCAAGCCCCGTCGTGCCCATGCGCAGAAAGCCGAAAATCCAGTAGAGCGCCGAGAGAATGATCGCCCCGATCCCCACCGCGCCAATGGGCGCCGCCTCTCCGAGCTGGCCCACCACGCCGGTATCCACGGCCCCGAGGATCGGCACGGTGGCATTGGAAAGCACGATCGGGATCGCGATCTTCAGCACCCGGCGGTGGCTCAGGGCTTCACCGGGTGCGGACTGGGGCTCAGTCATCGTTCCGTGGCATCAGGAAATGGCCTGTCGCCTGGGCGAAGAGGCGAGAGCGGTTATCCTGCCAGGCCTCCACATGCACGCTCGCATAGCGCCTTCCGGAGCGATTGATGCGCGCGCGCGCATAGGCATCGCGCGGCAGGCCCGAGCGCAGATAATCGATGGTGAAATCGATCGTCTTGGGAAGGCGCGGCAGCTTCCCGGCCGTCATCTCTGCCGGGTCGAGCGCCCCGCTCTCGATCCGCTGCCAGACGCGCGCCCAGGAAAGTTCGATGATCGCGGTGACTTCCAGGAACGAGGCCGTTGCCCCGCCATGGAGCGCCGGCAGCATCGGATTGCCGATCAGCATCTCGCTGAACGGCAGCACCGCCGTCAGCTCATCCCCGCGCCGGTCGAAGCTGATGCCGAGGAAACCGGCATAGGGCACGGCATTCACCAGCGCCGAAAGCGCGGCATCGCGGCGCTGCTTGATCACCTGGACAGGTTCAGGCGGCTTGCGGTTCATGCCTTCTCACTCCTCTTTCCGCGCCCACTCGCCTCAATGGTGAAGGCCCCCGTCGCCATGGCAACGGGGCGCCCGGCATCCTCATCGCTCGCCGTGGCGCGCACGAAGGCGACCGAACGGGTCACGTGATAGCATTCGGCATGGGCGGTGATGCGCTGGCCGGGGGTGGCGGGGCGCATGTAATCTATGCGCAGATCGAGCGTGGCGGTGCCCCCCGGCTGGCTCGGATGGCTCATGACAGCCGCCCCGCAGCAGGTATCCATCAGCGCCGAGACGGCGCCCCCGTGGATCACCCCGCTTTCGGGATCCCCGATCAGGCGCGCATCATATGGCATCGAGATTTCCGCCATGCCATCGCCGATCCCCTCCATGCGCATCCCGAGGGCGCGCGAAAAGGGGAGCATGGATATGAACTGCTCGGCAATCCGTGCCTTGTGCTCTGCGTGGTCCTGTCCACTCATTCTCCGCTTTCCTCTCAGTGCCCTTTCAAGCCGCTGCCGGAACTTATCGGCAGGGCTGCCCCGTGACGCAAGCCAAATCGCACCGGCGAAATACTCTTGACCCTCTGCCGAAAATCCCTAGTAATATTGTCAACTAATATCCGAACCGAGATAACCCCATGACAAACCTCACCGACCTGCCCCGGAAGGCGGCACCAGCGCCTCTGGTCAGAAACCTGCGGCCGCATCCCCTGCGCCTTGCCCTCGTCGCCCTCCTGGCAGCGCTCGCGTTCCTGCCCGGCGCGCCGGGCGCCCTCACCCGCGGGCTGATGCACGATGCCTATGTGGGCGTGAGTGTTTTCGTGGCGGCAACGCTCTTCCTCGTCTATGGCGGCGAGCGTCTCCTCGGGCTTGACCTTGGCGAAATCCTGCGGCGCAATCGCCACGCACAGGTGCCGGTGGCGGCGCTTCTTGGCATGACGCCGGGCTGTGCGGGCGCAATCGTGGTCACAGCCGCCTATTCCGCCGGCAATGTTTCGCTCGGCGCGCTGGTGGCCGCCCTCACCGGCACCATGGGCGATGCCGCCTTCCTCCTCCTCGCCACCCGCCCCGACGCGGCCGCGGCCGTGCTCTCCATCTCCCTGGTGGCCGGGATCGTGACCGGCCTGATCGTAGATCGCTTCCACAAGACGCGCTACAACGGGCGGGCGGGCACGGCCTGCGAGATCGCCCCTCGGATCGGACGGGTGCGCCTGCGCGACATCCTCTTTGCGGCGCTGGCCGTTCCGGGGCTTGGCCTTGGCCTCATGGATGCCTTCAGAATCGATCCCGGAACCTTCGGCACCATGGCCGGGCAGGTGATTGCGCTCGCCGGCATGGCCGTGCTGGCCTGGATCTGGGCCTTTTCTCCGGTGCCGGCCATCACCAATCCCGCCGATCCTCCCCTTCCCCGCGCCGCCGAGGAAACCGCCTTCATCACCATCTGGGTTCTCGCCGCCTATCTCGCCTTCGGCTATGTGGAGGCTTTCGCCGGGTTCGATCTTGCCGCCCTGTTCAAGGGCCTTGGCCCGTTGCTGCCGCTTCTTGGCGTGCTGATCGGCTTCATTCCCGGCTGCGGGCCGCAGATCCTGGTGGCCACGCTCTACATCAATGGCCTCATCCCGTTTTCCGCCCTGATCGCCAATGCCATCTCGAATGATGGCGATGCCCTCTTTCCCGCCATCGCGCTCAATCCCAAAGCCGCGGTGATCGCCACGCTCTATACCGCCATACCGGCCATTGTCGTCGGATATGCCTTCCATTTCCTCGCTCCCGGCTTCATGAACTGAACCGCGAACAGAACCCGGGGCACGCGGCGGGATTGTGCTGCATTGCGCGAACGCGCTAACATGCCCCATGCCGCGCAAGATGACGGAGAGCAGGGGAATGCCCGAGGAACGCCTCACCTTCAAGGAAATGTGCGCCAGATTCGATGTCACCCCGCGAACCCTGCGCTACTATGAATATATCGAGCTTCTGAGCCCGGAGCGGGAAGGGCGTTCGCGCTTCTACGGGCCGCGCGAGGTGGCCCGCATGGTGCTGATCCTGCGCGGGCGCCGTTTCGGCTTCAGCCTCGAAGAGATCCGCCAATGGCTTGAAATCTATGACAAGAAGGGCACCGAGGCGCAGATGCAGGCCTGGATCGAACTCGCGGATCGCCAGCTGAAGGCGCTGAAAGAGGAGCAGGAACGGATCAAGGAAACGATTCGCGATCTACAGAAACTGCGCGACGACGTTGCCCGGGATATCGGGATGTCCTGAACAACCCCCGGCATCAGAGGGCAGGAATCTTGCACAGGAGACGGGCTCCGCTTTCCTGACGTTTCGTCAGCCCTTTCGTGACGCCAC
>JALVEX010000167.1 GCA_027030435.1 Paracoccaceae bacterium | reverse complement strand
ACCCTGATCCTGCTCGCGGGCCTGGCGGCGCTGACCATGAACATGTTCCTGCCCTCGCTGCCGGCCATGACGGCCTATTTCCGCACCGATTACCGCACCATGCAGCTTTCGGTGGCACTCTATCTCGCGATGAGCGGCGCGCTGCAGCTGGTGATCGGCCCGCTTTCCGATCGTTTCGGCCGCCGCCCGGTGCTTCTGGGCGCGCTTGCGCTCTACATCCTCGCCACCATCGGCTGCCTCATGGCGCCAACGGTCGGGATCTTCCTGGCGTTTCGCATGATGCAGGCGGTGGTGGCGGCGGGCATGGTGCTCTCGCGCGCCATCGTGCGCGACATGGTGCCGATGGAGGAAGCCGCCTCGATGATCGGCTATGTGACGATGGGCATGGCCGTGGCGCCGATGATCGGCCCCTTCTTCGGCGGCCTCCTCGATACCGCCTTCGGCTGGCAGGCCAATTTCCAGGCGCTGCTCATCCTTGGCGCGATCCTGCTGTGGCTCGCCCATCGCGATCTCGGCGAAACCGCCACCGCCCGCAGCGCCAGCTTCGCCGCGCAGTTTCGCCAGTATCCCGAGCTTCTTGCCTCGCGCCGCTTCTGGGGCTACTGCCTCTCCGCCGCCTTCGCCTCGGGCACCTTCTTCGCCTATCTCGGCGGCGCGCCCTTCGTGGGCAAGGAGGTGTTCGGCATGAACGCCGTGTGGCTCGGCATATCCTTCGGCGCAGTATCGCTCGGCTACATGCTGGGCAATTTCATCTCCGGGCGCTACTCGATCCGCGTTGGCGTCAATCGCATGGTTCTGTGGGGCGCGATCATCTCGGCGCTCGGCACCGGGCTCTCGCTGCTGATGTTCGAGATCGGCCTCGGCTCGGCGTTTCTGTTCTTCTTCTTCATGACCTTCGTCGGCCTCGGCAACGGCATGGCGCTGCCCAACGCGAATGCCGGGATGCTGAGCGTGCGCCCCGAGCTTGCCGGCTCCGCCTCGGGGCTTGGCGGCGCGATCATGATCGGCGGCGGCGCTGCGCTTTCCGCCTTCGCCGGCAGCATGCTCGGCCCCGGCACCGGGCCCTTTCCGCTCCTGTGGATCATGTTCGCCTGCGCGCTCCTCGGCGTGGCCGCGATCCTCTACGTGATCTGGCGCGAGCGCCGCCTCGCGGCCATGGGCGAATTGCCCTGAGGCTTGCGCCCGGCGGTTTGCAAAGGTAACCCCTGACGCAAGCAAATCCGCTAACCCGGGGGATCTCCATGGCCACCCAGAAGCTCTATGCCGGCGCCAAGCTGCGCGAATTGCGCACCCGCCTCGGCCTCACCCAGAAGGCCTTCGCCCAGAAGCTCGGCATCAGCCTGCCCTATCTCAACCAGATGGAAAACAACAACCGCCCCGTCTCCACCACGGTGCTGCTGGCGCTCGCCCAGGAGTTCGGCTTTGACGTGACGGAGCTTTCCGCAGGCGATACCGAGCGCATGGTGAGCGACATGCGCGAGGCCCTTGCCGATCCCGTGTTTCGCGGCGATCCGCCGCCGCTTGCGGATCTGCGCCTTGCCGCCTCCAACGCTCCGGCGCTGGCGCGCGCATTCCTCGATCTCCACCGCGCCTATCGCCAGACGCACGAACGCCTCGCCTCGCTCGATGAGGCGCTCGGGCGCGAGGATGCCCGCCTGCAGCCAAGCCCCTGGGAAGAGGTCCGCGATTTCTTCCACTATTGCGACAACTACATCGATGCCGTGGATCACGCCGCCGAACATTTCGCCGCGCCGGGCGGGCAGATGCGCGATGTGGAACAGGCCGCGCTGGATCTGCTGGAGGCGGAAGGGATCACGCTCGCGCTCGCCGACACCCCCACTCTGCGCCACTATGATGCCGCAGCCCGCCGCCTCACCCTGTCCAACCGCGCCGATCCCGCCACCCGCCGTTTCCAGCTGCTGCACCAGATCGCGCTCCTGCGCCAGGGCGATCTTCTCGATGCCACGCTCGATCTCGCCCGCTTCGCCACCCCCGAGGCCCACGCCATCGCCCGGGTGGGGCTTGCCAACTATTTCGCCGGCGCCGCGCTCATGCCCTATCGCCCCTTTCTCGAGGCCGCGCGCGAAACCCGCCACGATCTGGAGCTTCTCGCCACCCGCTTCGGCGCCTCGATCGAACAGGTGGCCCACCGCCTCTCCACCCTCCAGCGCCCCGGCGCCAAGGGCATCCCCTTCTTCTTCGTGCGCGTCGATCAGGCCGGCACCATCACCAAGCGCCACTCCGCCACCCGCCTGCAATTCGCCCGCTTCGGCGGCGCCTGCCCCTTGTGGAACGTCCATCAGGCCTTCGAAACCCCGGGCCGCTTCCTGCGCCAGCTGGCCGAAACGCCCGACGGCGTGCGCTATTTCTGCCTCGCGCGCGATGTCTCCAAGCCCGGCGGCGCCTTCAACGCCCCCGTGCGCCGCTACGCGATCGGCCTTGGCTGCGAGGTGAAACACGCCTCCGATCTCGTCTATGCCGACGACATGGATCTCACCGGCCCCTATGATCCGATCGGCATCTCCTGCCGGATCTGCGAACGCGCCAAATGCCATCAGCGTTCGGTGCCCCCGCTTGAACGCAGGCTCTCGATCGATCCCGATGCGCGGGGTGTTCTCCCATATGAGGTGGAAGGCTAGCACCGGCCTTTACCCCTGAAACCAACCGCCTTAAACACAGAGTGCAAAAGGGAGGAAATCACATCATGGAACTTGAGGGCAGCCGCACCATTGCCGCCGATTGCGCCACCGTCTGGGAACACCTGAATGATTCCGAAACGCTCTGCGCCTGCATCCCCGGCTGTCAGGAGATGAAGGGCAATGCCGAAGAGGGCTTCGAAGCGGTGGTGAAGCAGAAGATCGGCCCGGTGAAGGCCACCTTCAAGGGGCGCGTGGAGCTTCAGGATGTGGTGCCGGGCGTCAGCTACAAGCTGGTGGGCGAGGGCAAGGGCGGGATCGCCGGCTTCGCCAAGGGCAGCGCCGATGTGCGCCTCGAGCCCTGCGAAGAGGGCTGCACCCTCACCTATGTCGTCGATGCCAAGGTGGGCGGCAAGCTCGCCCAGCTCGGCAACAGGCTGATCAGCGGATTTGCCAAGAAGATGGCCGATCAGTTCTTCACCCGATTCCAGGAAGCCGTTGAAGGGGGCGGCGGAAACGGGGAAGAAGAAGCCGGCGCCTGAGGGCGTTCGCTTCAGAGCTCCGCCCGGGCCTCCTTCAGGATCATCGAAAGGATTTCGTCCTTGAGGGCAAGGCGCTTCTTGCGCATTTCGGTCAGATGCAGATCGTCCGTGGGCTCGACATTGCTTTCGGCACGATGGATCTCCCGGTTGAGCGCGTGATAATCCTCAAGCAATCGGGCGAAATGGGCGTTGGCGACCTTCAGATCATGGATCCGGGCGGCATGTTCCGGAAATTCCTCATGGATTTCATGCGGCGTATTTGACATGGGCCTTACTCTCCCTCCTCATCCTGTTCCTGACACCCCAAGCCTAAATGCCCGGAGCGCGCGCCGCATTGATCAGGATCATGCCCCCGGGATAGAAGCCTCCGCCCCAATCATCACTGGTCCCTGAA
>JALVEX010000166.1 GCA_027030435.1 Paracoccaceae bacterium | reverse complement strand
CACCCCGCCCGCGCCCCGCAAGCACCACCTTCGCATCGAGCCAACCGCCCACCTTCACACGTTCGAAACGCGCCTCTTCAAGCCCGCCATCGCCGCGAAGCGTGATCCGCCCCGTGGCGCTGAGCCCCGCGGCATCGAGCACGAGCCGCTCGATCACCGGCGGCCGGCCGAGCCGCCCGCTCACCTTCAGGCTGCCCTTGCCGCCCGCAGGCTTGCGCCAGCCGAGATCGGAGAGCCTGAGCCCCACGCCTCTGAGATCGGATGTGAGCGAAAAGCGCGGCGCCTCGCCCTTCAGGAAATCGATCCCGATGCGCCCGCTGCCCTTTCCGCTCACGCTCCCCTTCGGCAGGCCGATCCTGAATTCGCGGATGAAATCGGGCGAAAGCTCCAGCTTCCCCTCCACCCGTGAGCGCCCCTTGTGCTCGGGCCCGAATTTCTGGAACCACCGCCCCGCCACATCCACCGCCCCGAGCGTTCCCTGGCCGCTGATCTCGATCCCGTCATCGCTTTTCGCCGCCACATCGAGATGCGCCGCGCGCAGCACGTGCCCTTCGACAAGCTTCTCGCTCACCACATCCTCAAGCCCTGCGGTAAGATCGAAATCCACGTCATCGATCAGGATCTTCTTCACCAGCAGCACCTCGATATCCCCCTCCACAACGGCCCGCCCGCTGGCCAGATCCACAGGCAGCCCGGCCTTGGCGAGGAAGCGGAAGGGGGGATTGTCGAGGATCGAGAGCGCGGCGGTGAGCGCGCTTTCGGTATGGAGCCGCACCACGCCGAGCGCGGGCTTGGCGAAGATGTCGGGCACCCGGAAGACGGTGCCCGCCCCCTCGATCCGCTCGCCATTGGGGGCGATCACGTGGCCCTCGTCCATCACCAGGGTGAAGGCGCCGTCGGAAATGGTGCCATAGCCCTGCGCGCCCTCCACC
The DNA here is from genome assembly GCA_027030435.1 of Paracoccaceae bacterium. Taxonomy (GTDB): domain Bacteria; phylum Pseudomonadota; class Alphaproteobacteria; order Rhodobacterales; family Rhodobacteraceae; genus WFVA01. The sequence continues at coordinate 2,641 of JALVEX010000166.1, read as the reverse complement.
GGCGGCATCTTCTTCATGAAGCGCGCCTTCACGCCGGTGAAATCGAAATTGAGCCCGAGGGCGGGGCGTCCGCCGGGCACCAGATCCCCGGGCTTCACGCGGACCGCGGCGCGGATGTCCGTCATCTCGCCGGCCAGCACGTTGTTGCGGATCCATTTGCGGGTGTTGGGCACGAGCCTTTTCGGCCAGAGCGCCAGCAGTTCGGGGGCCGTGATCTGATTGACGGCGAGATCGAGATCCACGAACCACCCTTTCGGATTGGCCCGCACCTGCCCCTTTCCCCGAAAACGGCGTTCGCCATCCTCGAGCACCGCCTGGCCGATATCGAGCACGAAGGGATCGAGGCGCATGCGCATGTCGGCCGCGCCGCCGGTGAAGAGAAGCGGGCCTTCCATTTCGTCGCCGGCATCCACCCGCCCCTCGAGCAGGCGGAACTGGCCGATCATGCTGCGGGGCAGGCCGTTTTCGAGATCGCGCAGATAGGCCGTGCCCTCGGCATTGATGCTGAGCTTGTCGGTGGCGACGGAAAATTCATCGAAGGTGATCTTCTGCGCCGACGGATCCCAGGAGAGATAGACCCGCCCGGAGGTGAAGCGGACGGGCTTTTGCGTATGAGCCGGGCGGATCAGGCCGGCGCCGATCTGAAGCGTGGCATCGAGATCGGCCAGCTTGCCATCCTCCCCGGCGGAGGCGCGAAAAGCGCCCGATACCGGCGCCTCGACAACCGAAAGCCAGGCCAGCGCCGGCACCTGGCTCGCGATGAGGCGCGCGTCCACGCCTTCGATATTGGCCCCGAAGCTCGCCGCGAGCGAGCCCTTCATCGCCCGGAAGGAGAACGAGGCCTCGGCCGGGCCGGGCAGAAGGCTCTGGCCCGCATCTTCTCCCGTGCCCCGCCCCGTTTTCTCTCCCATGCCTGCCCCGGCAAGAACCGGCGCATTTGCAGCCATGGCGGCGAGCTTCACGGCAACGCTGATATCCACGCTGTCGGCGTTCTGGACAAGCCTGATCGCGCCGTCTTCCAGCACCCAGCTCTGCCCGGTGCGCCGGTCATCGAACAGAAGCGTGAGATCGTCCGCCACCACCTCGCGCAGATCCGATAGGCCGGGGCGCTCGAAGGCGCGATCGATCACATCAAGCATTTCCGCCAGCGTGCCCGTTGCGCCAAGATCGCCGCCCGAAAGGCCGATCGAGAGATCGAGCGTTCCATCGGGCTTGCGCCGCAGGCTCATCTCCGCATCGCTCAGATGCAGACGCTCCACCGCAAGCCGGCCGCGCAACAGGGCTTCGCGCGAAAGCACGGCCTCTGCCCTGTCCACCCGCGCGATGGGAAGCCCCTTCTCGCTCACGAGGGAAATGCCCTCGAGCTGCACTTCGGGGCGGAGTGCCTCGCCGAGGCGAAAGCCGATCCGGCGCACGCCGATCCGCCCCTGCGGAAGCGCCTCGTTGGCCTTCGCAAGGAGGCGATCGCGCAGCCATTCCGGCGCCGGAACGCTGGCGCCGGTGATCGCCATGTAGATGAAACCGATCACCAGAATCTGCACGAAAAGGCTCAGCAGGAGCCAAAGCCCCGTGCGCCCGCGCCAGCGCCCGCCCCGCCGGCACCGGCGCCGGGGCGGCCGGGCATCGCCCCGTGCATCGCCATTGAGGCGGATCTTCAGCTGTGGTGTCGGTTCGCTCATCATCTGCCGGCCCGCATCATCGGCCCGGAGCTCCCATCTTTCTTCTTCGCTTTATCTTCGCCTGCACTGCCCTCATATTGCACCATGAAGCGATGCGAAAGGAAAGCCCATGACAAAGCCAGCGCCCGGCGATATCGCGCCGGATTTCACCCTGCCCGCGGATGACGGGCGCGAAATCACCCTTTCGGCCCTGCGCCCCGCCCCCGTGGCGCTCTATTTCTACCCGAAGGACAACACCCCCGGCTGCACAACGGAAGCCATTGAATTCTCGGCTCTTCTGCCGCAATTCCGAGCCCTTGGCGCGGAAGTGTTCGGTATCTCGAAGGACACGATAGAGAGCCACCGGAAGTTCCGCGAGAAACACGGGCTTTCGGTGCCGCTCCTGTCCGACTCCGAGGGGCATGTTTGCGAGGACTACGGCGTATGGGGCGAAAAGAAGATGTATGGCCGCACCTTCGAGGGCATCACCCGCTCCACCTTCCTGATAGACGGCGAAGGGAAGATCGCCCGCGCCTGGCGCAAGGTGCGCCCCAAGGGGCACGCGGCGGAGGTGCTCGAGGCGGTCCGGGCCCTGAAGGAGGGCGGCGAAGATGGCTGACAGCCTCGCCGAAATGGCGGTGGAGGTGCTGACAACAGCCGACGGGCGCGCCAAATGCGCCCTCTCGCGCCGCCATGCCGCCCGCTGGCGCGCGGCGCGCGAAGCCGGCACGCCGCTCCCCGTCGGCCGGGCCAGCCCGCCCGATCGCCCCGCGCGCCCGCCAGCCCCCGAGCTTCTGCCGCCCCGTGAGGTGCCCCGCCGCCGCCCCGGCTCCGAGAAGGGGCGCATCGCGCTCCTGCATGCGGTGGCGCATATCGAGCTCAATGCCGTCGATCTCCACTGGGATGTGATCGCCCGCTTCGCCCATATCCCCATGCCGCCCGGCTTTTACGATGACTGGGTGAAGGCGGCGGATGAAGAATCA
>JALVEX010000165.1 GCA_027030435.1 Paracoccaceae bacterium | reverse complement strand
ATCCGCGCCAGCGGGCAGACCTCGAACGTCGCCAGCGCGCCGAATTTCGAATGGTCCGCCAGGATGGTAAGCTTTTCGGATTGCGCGATCATCGCGCGGGCAACCTGCGCTTCGGCGATGTTGTAATCCATTGCCCCGCTGCGCCGGTCAATCGCGCCCACCGTCAGCACCGCGTGATGGGCGCGGAAGGCGCGGATCTGCTCGGCCACCATGGTTCCCACTGTCTGGCTGTTGTCGGCGCTGTATTCTCCGCCAAGCAGGAACACCTTGTGACCGTTGCCCGCCTTGTCGATCACCCGCGCGATCTCGGTGGAATTGGTTATGATCGTCAGCCCCCCACGTCTGGCGATCTCCTCGGCGAAGAACAGCGTCGTCGAGCCGGTATCGATGAAGAGCGCCTCGCCCGGGCGGAACATCGCCGCCGCGGCCCTGGCGATCGCCATTTTCGCCGGGGCGTTCGCCGACAGGCGCTGCCGGAAGCCGGGTTCGCCCAGCACCACCGGCTTCACCGCGCCCCCATGCACTTTCTGCACCTTTCCGAGCTTCGCCAGCCGGGCAAGATCCCGGCGGATGGTCTCGCGCGAGGCGCCGAGCCGCTCCGCCAGCATCTCGACAGAGGCCTTCTCTTCCTGCCAGACGATTTCAACCAGCCTGGCCTGCCTCTCGCGAATATTCATCGGCCCCTCTCTTGTTGACTGTTCGGGCAATGCTTTTTAACATTCGGGCGCAATCGGTCACAAATCGGTCACTTCAAATGTTACAGCAGGGCGACGGAAAGATACACCCCCGGCGCATCCCGGACGGGGGCGCATATGACGTTGCCATCATCGGCGGCGGGGTCGTGGGCTGCGCCATGGCGCGCCGCTTCACGCTTGAGGGCGCGCGCGTGGCGCTGCTGGAAAAGGCGCCGGATATCCTCGACGGCGCCAGCAAGGCCAACAGCGCCATCCTGCACACCGGCTTCGATGCCCCCGAGGGCTCGCTGGAGCTGGACTGTATCCGGCAGGGCTATCAGGAATATCTCGAAATCCGCGAGTCCCTCGGGCTCGTGCATGAATGCGACGGCGCGCTTGTGGTGGCCTGGAACGAGGCCGAGGAAGCCGCGCTCGAAGCGATCCGGGCCAGGGCCCATGCCAATGGTATCGGGGATGTAGATATCATCGGCCAGGCCGAACTGCGCCGGCGCGAGCCCAATCTGAGCCACAGGGCGCGCGCGGCGGTGGAGGTGCCGGGCGAGGGCATCATCGATCCATGGTCCGCCCCCCATGCCTATCTGGCCCAGGCGCTGGCCAACGGCGCGCGGCTCGTGACCTCCTGCGAGGTGACGGGCGGCGCCTTCGATGGCGGCGCCTGGCAACTCGAAACCACCCGCGGCCCGATCCGCGCCACCAGCGTGATCAACTGCGCCGGGCTTTACGGCGATCTTGTCGATCAGGCGCTCCTGGGGGAGGCGGGCTTTCAGATCATCCCGCGCAAGGGGCAGTTCGTGGTGTTCGACAAGGCTGCGCGCGATCTCGTCACCTCGATCATCCTGCCGGTGCCGAGCGAACGCACCAAGGGGATCGTGGTGTTTCCCACCGTATTCGGCAATCTCGCCGTCGGCCCGACGGCGGAGGATCAGCAGAGCCGCACCGACGCCTCGACCGATACCGAAACCCTGCGCGCGCTGATCGAGGATGGCATCGCCAAGATCCCGGCGCTTTCGGGCATGCCGGTGACAGCCGTTTACGCCGGCCTGCGCCCGGCCTCGGAGCAAAAGGATTACCGGATCGCCACCACCCCCGCGAAGAACTGGATCACCGTCGGCGGCATCCGCTCGACGGGGCTGAGCGCGGCGCTCGGCATCGCGCGCCATGTGTTCGCCCTCTACCGGGAGATGGGGCACAGGCACGATCCCCTGCCCGATCCGGCCGGCGTGCGCGCCAACATGCTGGCCGAAAGCGGCCCGCGCGACTGGAAACAGCCCGGCCACGGCGAGATCGTCTGCCATTGCGAGCTTGTCACCCGGCGCGAGATCGAGGCCGCGCTTCGCGGGCCGCTTGCGGCGCGCTCGCTTGCGGGGCTGAAGCGCAAGACCCGCGCCACCATGGGCCGCTGCCAGGGCTTTTACTGCACCGCGCGGCTGGCCGAGATCACCAACGGGCATTTCGAAATGCCGCTGTCGGAGAAGATTGACCGTGACTGAACACCCTCTCACAAGCCGCGCGCCGATAGATGTGGCGGTGATCGGCGGCGGGCCGGCGGGGCTGGCGGCGGCCACGGCGCTGAAAGAAGCCGGGATCGGGCGCGTCGTGGTGCTCGAGCGCGAGCCGCAGGCCGGCGGCATCCCGCGCCATTGCGGCCACCCGCCCTTCGGGATGCGCGAATTCCGGCGCATCCTGCGCGGGCCCGTCTATGCGGCGCGGCTGGTGGCGCGGGCGGAGCGCGCAGGCGTGGAGATCCACACCCTGACGACGGTGGCCGGGATCCGCCCCGGCGGCAACCTCCTGGTGGCGCTTCCAGAGGGGCTGATCGAGCTGACGGCGCGGCGCGTCATCTACGCCACCGGGGTGCGCGAAAGGCCCCGCTCGGCGCGGCTGATCGCAGGGGCGCGGGCCGGCGGCATCCTCAATACCGGCGCGCTGCAATCCATGGTCTATCTGAAGAACCGCCGCCCCTTCCGCCGCCCGGTGATCATCGGCAGCGAACTGGTGGCGTTTTCGGCGATCATGACCAGCCGGCACGCGGGCATCCGCCCGGTGGCGATGATCGAGGCCGCGCCCCGGGTCACCGCGCGCTGGCCGGCGGCGCTCTATCCGCGCCTTGCCGGCGTGCGCCTGCTGACAGGCACCCGGCTCCTCGAGATCCGGGGCGATACCCGCGTCACCGGCGTGAGCGTGGCCGGGCCGGACGGGCAGAAGCGAGAAATCGCCTGCGACGGCGTGGTGCTGAGCGGGCAGTTCACCCCCGAGGCGAGCCTTGCGCGCCTTGGCCATCTTGCGCTCGATCCGGGCACGGGGGGGCCGGTTGTCGATCAATGGGGGCGCTGCTCGGATCCGGCCTTTTTCGCCACCGGCAATCTGCTGCGCCCGGTCGAAACAGCCGGCTGGAGCTGGGCCGAGGGGCGGCGATGCGGGCAATGGGTGGCCGAAGATATCGCCGGCAGGCTGCCGGCCCCGGCCGCGTTCCTGGATGTCGAAATCGGTGATCCGCGGCTGAAATACGTGATGCCCCAGCGCATCGCCCTGCCTCAGGGCGCCGAGGGCATGGCTGCGCTGCAACTGCGGGTCACGGAGCCGGTGCGCGGCGAACTCCGCGCGCTCAACGAAAGCGGCATCCTCTGGCGTCGGAAAATCCACGCCCTGCCCGAACGCCGCCTGCTGGTGCCGCTGGCGGAAATCGGGCTTCCCGACACCGCCGGCACGATCCGTTTCGAGATTGGGGAGGCAAGGGCCTGAGCGGCAAATGTCAAGGCGGCCGGGAGGGCCCGCGGGCGCTGTTCGGGCGCCTGCGGTTTCCCCGTCGCTTTCCTATTTCTGCCGTTTCAGATCCTGATACAGCTCGTAGGCCTGCTGGGCGGGCATGTGTTCGTGCACCA
>JALVEX010000164.1 GCA_027030435.1 Paracoccaceae bacterium | reverse complement strand
TCACTCTGGAGATGGCGGTGGGCGAGCGCCATCTGCGCCCGGGCGGCACGGTTTCGGGGCCGGCGATGTTTGCGCTGGCGGATGTGGCCGTCTATCTCGCGCTCCTCGCGGTGATCGGGCCGAAGGCGCTGGCGGTGACCACGAATTCCAGCATGGATTTCCTGCGCAAGCCCGCCGCCGGGCGCCCGCTTCACGCCGAGGCGCGGATCCTGAAGCTCGGCCGCGTGCTGGCGGTTGGGGATGCGCTGATCTTTTCCGAAGGTTGCGCAGAGCCGGTGGCGCGCGCCAGCCTCACCTATTCCATTCCGCCGGAGCGAAAGTGACCGGAGAATCGTGCAGGCGCATGGGGTAAAATGATACCTTATTTTCAACCCATTGATATTGCTCTGTTAATACCGCAATTGCGCACTTGACCCTGCGCCGGAAGAGGGTAAAACCACGCCATCCGAGATGCGGGGGGCCGAACGCGCCTCCCCGAACCCAAAACACAGGGCAAAACCGATGAAAACCTTTTCTGCAACTCCGGCAGACATCGAGAAGAAATGGATCCTGATCGACGCCGAGGGCGTCGTTCTGGGCCGTCTCGCCTCGATCGTCGCCGCGCGGCTGCGTGGCAAGCACAAGGCCACCTTCACGCCCAACATGGACATGGGCGACAATGTGATCATCATCAACGCCGACAAGGTGCAGCTCACCGGCACCAAGCGCGCCGACAAGATCTATTACCGCCACACGGGCTACCCGGGCGGGATCAGGAGCCGCACCGCGGGCGAGATCCTCGAGGGCGAGCATCCCGAGCGCGTAGTGGAGATGGCGGTGCGGCGCATGCTGCCCAAGAACCGCCTGGCGCGCAAGCTGATGACGAATCTGCGCGTCTATGCCGGCGCCGAGCATCCGCACGAGGCCCAGAACCCGGAAGTGCTGGATGTGAAATCCATGAACCCGAAGAACGTGCGGAGCTGATCATGACCGAAGAAATCAAGACCCTCGATGATCTGGCAGCCGTGACGGGTGCCGAAGCCGGCGCAGCCGGTGCGGATGCTTCTGTGGAAGCCGAACCGCGCGAGCCGGTGCGCGATGAGCTGGGGCGCTCCTACGCCACCGGCAAGCGCAAGGATGCCGTGGCGCGGGTGTGGATCCGCCCCGGCTCCGGCAAGGTGACCGTGAACGGGCGCGAGATGAAGGATTACTTCGCCCGCCCGGTGCTGCAGATGATCCTGCGCCAGCCCTTCGAGGTGGCCGGCGTCGTCGATCAGTTCGACGTGATGGCCACGGTCAAGGGCGGCGGGCTTTCGGGCCAGGCCGGCGCGGTGAAGCACGGGATTTCCAAGGCGCTGCAGCTTTACGATCCCGCCCTGCGCCCGGCGCTGAAGGCCGCGGGCTTCCTCACCCGCGACGCGCGCGTGGTGGAGCGCAAGAAATACGGCAAGCGCAAGGCGCGCCGCAGCTTCCAGTTCTCCAAGCGCTGAGGCTGGATCGCAGGCGGATTGGCGAAGGGGCGGGGCCGGATCATCGGCGCCGCCCTTTCCCTTTCCGGCCACGCCTGCCAGAACGCGGGGCTTGACCCCGCCGCACCGATAGGAGAGCCTTGCCCAATGTTTCCGCTGCGCGATCACAACCCCGCCCGCAATCCGCCCTATGTGACAATCGGGCTCATCATCGCCAATGTGGTGATCTTTCTTTCCTATGCCCCGCTGATGGCAAACGAGGCGGCGATCACCCGCTTCTTCATGCAATGGGGCATGGTGCCGGCGCGGCTGATGGCGGGGGATGGCTATTACACGCTCGTCACCTCCATGTTCCTGCATGCGGGCTTTGCCCATCTCCTGGGCAACATGGTGTTTCTCTGGATCTTCGGCGACAACATGGAGGATTGCTTCGGCCATCTCGGCTTCCTCCTGTTCTACCTCGCGTCCGGCGTGGGCGCGGCGCTTTTTCATCTGATGACGGCGCCGATGTCCACCGTGCCAACCGTTGGCGCCTCGGGGGCGATTGCGGGCGTCATGGGGGGGTATCTCCTGCTCTATCCCAATGCGCGGGTGGATGTGATGATCATCTTCGTGTTCTTCATCGATGTCATCACCCTCCCGGCCTGGACGATGCTCGGCCTGTGGTTCGTCATGCAGTTCTTCGGCGGAATCGCGGCCGATCCCAATATGGGGGGCGTGGCCTACTGGGCGCATGCGGGGGGCTTCATCGTGGGCGCGGCGCTCACGCTGCCCGTCTGGCTGCGCCTCGGCGGGCCGGCCTACTGGAACCGCACCCACGGCCTGCCGCCCTATCCGGAGGCGAACTATCGCTTCGGGCGCAGCCATGTGCCCCGTGTGCAGCGCAAGGGGCGGCGGCGCAGATGAGCCCCAAGCAGGCCGATACGCCGCCGCGCCGGCTCACCTGCCATTGCGGCGCTGTGGAGCTCGAGGTGCGCCTTTCGGACGGGCTGTCCACCGCGCGGCGTTGCAATTGCAGCTTCTGCCGGCGCCGCGGCGCGGTTTCGGTAAGCGTGCCGCTCGGTGGCCTGAAGGTGGTGAAGGGGGCCGAGCACCTCAGCCTCTACACCTGGGGCACGCATAGCGCGCAGCATCATTTCTGCGCCATCTGCGGCATCTACACCCATCACCGCCGCCGCTCCAACCCGAATGAATACGGCGTCAACGCCTATGCGCTCGAAGGGGTGCTGCCCGCCGATCTCGAGCCGGTGGCGTGGTCTGACGGCATCAATCACGTTTCGGACCGCAAATAGGCCTGCCGCCGCGATTTGCGGCCTTTTCCTTGCCGCTGGCGCGCTGTAAACAGCTGCGAAAGCGGAAATCACGAGCGGAAATCCCATGACCATGGAAAAGACCTTCAACGCCCGGGAAGCCGAAAGGCGCCTCTACGAGGCCTGGGAGAAATCCGGCGCCTTCAGGGCCGGGGCCAATGCGCGCGAGGGGGCCGATACCTTCTGCATCATGATCCCGCCCCCGAATGTGACGGGCAGCCTGCACATGGGCCACGCCTTCAACAACACGCTTCAGGATATCCTCGTGCGCTGGCACCGAATGCGCGGCCACGATACCCTCTGGCAGCCCGGCCAGGATCACGCCGGCATCGCCACCCAGATGGTGGTGGAGCGGATGCTGGCGGAAGAGGGGATCCGCCGCCAGGATCTGGGGCGGGAGAAATTCCTCGAGAAGGTCTGGGAGTGGAAGGAGCAATCGGGCGACACGATCATCAACCAGCTGAAGCGCCTCGGCGCTTCCTGCGACTGGTCGCGCAACCGCTTCACCATGGACGAGGGCTTCCAGCGCGCGGTGATCGAGGTGTTCGTCGATCTCTACAACAAGGGCCTCATCTACCGCGGCAAGCGGCTGGTGAACTGGGATCCGAAGTTCGAGACCGCGATCTCCGATCTCGAGGTGGAGAATATCGAGGTCGATGGCCACATGTGGCACTTCAAGTATCCGCTGGCGGGGGGGGAGACCTACACCTACGTGGAGCGCGACGAGGAAGGGAACGTGATCCTCGAGGAGGAGCGCGATTACATCTCCATCGCCACCACGCGCCCCGAAACCATGCTCGGCGACGGCGCTGTCGCGGTGC
>JALVEX010000163.1 GCA_027030435.1 Paracoccaceae bacterium | reverse complement strand
GGCGCACGGCCGCGGGTCCGAAACAGGATCCTGCCGCGGCTCTCGACGGCATCGAAGCCGAAGTGGCGCGCCAGCACCGAGATCGAGGCGCGCGGGCTTTCGAGCGCGGCCACGGTGAAGCCCGGCACGATGTCGGAAAGCTCGGAGACGTCCACGAGAGCATCCGGCAGCCCTCCCGCCCGGCACAGGTCCCTGACCAGTGCGCCGAGCGATACCTGGCCGAGCCTGCCGCCCATCCAGTGCCCGAGCCGCCAGTTGGCGGCGTCCGACCAGACATCCGCACGGGCCGGAAAATCCGGGTAGGGCCGGGCGTCCCAGGCCCAGAGCGCGGCCTCGCCGATCTCGATCATCGGCTGGCCGTAAACGCTCGAGATCGGGTTGTTGGCCGCATCGCCCCAGTATCCCAGCGTGGCCACGACATAGGCGCGCTGGATCGCCTCGTCCTGCCAGCCGCGCGAGAAATGCGGCAGCGTGCTTTCCGACGACTTCGGATCGTAGAACACATTGGGCTGATTGGTGCCCCGGTCCACTGCCGGGCAGCCGAACTCGGTGAAGCGGATCGGCTTGGACTGGGGTGTCCATGGGGTTGGTGTCGTGCTCTCGATACCCCCGGGGCGGTCATGATGCTGATTGGACCACCAGGAGCGGATGTCCTTGGGGCGGAAAACCCATGGCTTGCCATAGGCGAAATCCGAGATCGGCGTTCTGATCTGGGCCTTGCGGTCCGCATCGGAAGCGTAGAACCAGTCGTATCCTTCCCCGCCCTCGATATTGGCCTTCAGGTAGCCGAGATCCCGCACCGACGGCCAGCCGACAAGCCTGTCGTAGTGGTAGTTTCCGTCGCGCCAGTCGGAAATCGGGAAGTAATTGTCGATGCCGACGAAATCGATGCTGGCGTCGGCCCACAGCGGGTCGAGATGGAAAAACACGTCGCCCGAGCCATCCTGCGGATGATGGCCGAAATACTCGGACCAGTCGGCGGCGTAGCTGATCTGCGTGCCGGCCCCGAGGATGGCGCGCACGTCGGCTGCCAGCAGCCTGAGCGCCGCGACCGCCGGGAAGGTGCTGGCGCTGTCGCGGATGGTGGTGAGGCCGCGCAGCTCCGAGCCGATCAGGAAGGCATCCACCCCGCCCGCGGTCGCGCACAGATGCGCATAGTGCAGGATCATCCGCCGGTAGCCCCAGTCAGTGCCACCGGTCCACGAAACCGTCTCGCCTGAAACCGAGAAGTCCGAGACCTGGGCATTGCCGAAGAAGGCCGCCACCTGCGTGGCCGCATCCGCCGTCTTGTCCACCGTTCCCGCAAAGCCCGCCGCCGGCGAACAGGTGATGCGGCCGCGCCAGGGGTGGGCCGGCTGGCCCGGCGTGGCGGCGTTGTCAGAATAGGGGTTGGGCAAGGAATTGCCCTCGGGAATGTCCATCAGCAGGAAGGGGTAGAAGGTCACACGCAGCCCGCGCGCCTTCATCTCCTGGATCGCTTGTACCACCGAGAAGTCGGCCGGCGTGCCGCCGTAGTTCACCCGGCCCTGTGCATCGGTGCTGATCAGATGCGCCCCAGAACGGGTTACGCCATTCACGGACCATGTCTTCGGTGTGGTCACCTTGGTTGCCGTCTCGACTCCGGGCCTGATCCGGCAATCGCCGGCCCGCAGATCGAGGCCGAACCAGGAAACCACAAGCGACACGCTCGCGATGTTGGGCGCTGCCGCCTGCAGGTTGTCGAGAGATGCCAGGATGTCGGGCTTTCCGGTGACGTTGTTGACGTTCTCCGAAGCCGTGTTGCCGCCTGTGCCGCGCGTGATCGGCACGGTGGCGTAGACGAATTCGCCGGAGCCGGGGATCATGGTAACCGAGCGCACCATCCCTTCGGCGGTGCCCGGCTCCACCAGCGGTCGGAGCACCTCGAACGAGAGCTGGGGGATGCGGTTGCCGAAGGGCGTGAGGTCGAGTTCCTCGAACACGACGTAGGCCGTGCCGCGATAGGCAGGAGCGTTGCCGGCACCCATCCTGGCCTCGATGAACGGATCGGGCGTCTGGGCTTCATCCCCCTTGTAGAGCCGCCACGTCGCATCCTTCAGATCGAGCGGCTTGCCGTCGGCCCAGACGCGCCCGATGCCGGCAATCGGCCCTTCACAGAGCGCTACGGCAAAGGATGCCGTGTAGCTGTAGCTGGTGGTCGTGACCTTCGGCCCGCCGCCCTTGCCGCCGCCCGAGGTGCTGGTGCTGACATGTTCGGTGAAGTCGGTCGCCCAGATGATGTTGCCGCCAAGGCGCATCCGCCCCCAGACGCGGGGGATCACGGCGCCTTCGGTCGAGGTGGTGACGGCCAGATTCTCGAGCCGGGCCCCCTCGATTGTCTGGCCCGGCGCGAGCGAAGAGACGATCCAGCTGTCCACCACCGAACCGACGAAGGAGCCGACGGCCCCGCCGATGGTAACGGCGGAGACGCCGAGAACCGCGCCGCCGACGGAGGCCCCGATGGCGCTGCCGACGGATGCGAGAACGATGGAAGCCATCTCTCAACCCTTCCTGCGACTCGATGCCGGAAACCGGAAGGCGAAGGCGAGGCGCCGCCGCCAGGGATCGGTCAGCGGTTCCTCGATGACGCCGGTGCGCTCGTAGGCGTGAATGAACCGGTGAATATTTTGCCGTCCATTCGTGAGAATTCCCGCATGCTTCGCAATCGCCCCCTGGCGCATGCGAAAGAGCACAACGTCGCCGGTGCGGGCCTCGGTAACGGGAATCTCCACCATCGCCGCCCGCGCAGCCTCGGCCAGAACCTCATGCGGCCCAGCCTCTCCCCAGTCGCGGGAATAGGGCGGCACCGGCAATGGCTCGGGACCGACGACTTCGCGCCAGACGCCACGGATGAGCCCAAGGCAGTCGCAGCCCACGCCCTTCACCGAAGCCTGATCATGATAGGGGGTGCCGAGCCAGCCGCGCGCCGCCCTGACGATCCGGGCCGGCATGTCATCGACCTTCTTTCGCTTGCTCATAGCACTTCCCCCGTGTTCGGATCGCCTTGGCTGGCGTATCGGACCACCGTGTCCTGGCCGGGGATGTGCGGGAAGCCGCGGAAGTTCGCGGCGTTGGCGAACTTCACCTTGCAGGTCTCGAACGCCTTGTCGCAGCCGGCGAAGATGTCAAAAGCATCGCCGGTGGCGATGGGGCGGACCGGGATTTCCATCAGCGTGATGGTGACGGCGGTGCCTGTGAAGGCATGCGTCATGATCTCCGCCTTGCGCCCCGCATTGGCGCCGGTTGTCCATGTGAGCGTGCCCAGCGTGAACCAGCCGTCGGCATGGCCCGCGAGGCCGGCTGCGGTGAAGGCGCGCCGGCCGGAAGCGGCGAGCACGGACCCGCTCCCCCTGTTGGCCGGATCGTTGAGATTCACGCCGCAGCGGGAATCGCCGAGGCGCGCATCGCATTTGGCCTGGAAAGTCCGCCCGACGCTCTGATTCAGCACATGGGCAAGAGAGCGCATCTCGGCCACGAACGAGAGCCGCCCGCGGCGAACCTGCCCGATGGCCCCGCGCCGCATGAGCACGCGCTGGCCGGTGCCCGCCCAGTTCACGCGCCAGATC
>JALVEX010000162.1 GCA_027030435.1 Paracoccaceae bacterium | reverse complement strand
GCTATCTGAAGCGCTTGCGGTATCCGTCGGGGAAGAGATTTCATGCCTCCGGCGGGAGTATTTTCGCCAAGATGAAGGGGCCTTCGGTTCAGATCCCCCCACCCTCGACGGCCCTGAGATCGAAGGCCGCGGCCATGAGGGCGCGGGTATAGGCCGTTTTCGGGGCTTCGAAGATCTGCTGCGTCGGGCCCGATTCGACCACATCCCCGCGTTTCATCACCATGACCTTGTGCGAAAGCGCGCGCACCACGCGCAGATCATGGCTGATGAACAGATAGGCGAGGCGGTGGCGCTTCTGCAGATCGCGCAGGAGATTGACGATCTGAACCTGAACCGTCATGTCGAGCGCCGAGGTGGGCTCGTCGAGCACCACGAGGCGCGGGCGCAGGATCATGGCGCGCGCGATGGCGATGCGCTGGCGCTGGCCGCCGGAAAACTCGTGCGGATAACGGTGCATGTAAGCCGGATCGAGGCCCACTTCCTCCATGATCTCCTCGACCATTTCCCGTGGTTTGCGGCCCTCCGGCACGCCATGCACCCCGAGCCCCTCGCTGATGATTTCCTCCACCGTCATGCGCGGGGAAAGCGAGCCGTAGGGATCCTGAAAGACGATCTGCATCCGCGCCCGCAGCGGGCGCAGATCGCGGGCCTGCCATTTCTCGATATGTTCGCCCATGAACACGATCGGCCCTTCGGACCGGATCAGGCGCATGATGGCGAGGGCGAGGGTCGTCTTGCCCGAGCCGCTTTCGCCAACGATCCCGAGCGTTTCGCCCTCGCTGACGCTGAGGCTGGCATCGTTCACCGCCTTGATATGGCCCACGGTGCGCTTCAGAAGCCCGCGCTGGATCGGGAACCATATGCGCAGATGCTCCGTGCGCAGGATTTCCTGCGCGCCATCGGGCACCGGATCAGGCCGCCCCTTCGGCTCGGCCTCGAGGAGCATGCGCGTGTATTCATGGCGGGGATTGGCAAAAAGCTCGGCCGTGGCCCCGTGTTCGACGATCTCGCCTTCCTTCATCACATAGACCCGATCGGCGATCCGGCGCACGATACCGAGATCGTGGGTGATGAAGAGAAGGCTCATGTTTTCCTGCCGCTTCAGATCGGCCAGAAGCTCGAGAATCTGCGCCTGGATGGTGACATCGAGCGCGGTGGTGGGTTCATCGGCGATCAGCAGATCGGGGCCGTTGGCCAGCGCCATGGCGATCATCACCCGCTGGCGCTGTCCGCCCGAAAGCTGGTGAGGATAGGCGCCGAGGCGCTTGGCCGGATCGTGGATGCCGACCTTTTCCAGAAGCTCGATGATGCGCGCGCGCACCGCCTCGCCGCGCAGGCCCTGATGCAGCTCGATGCTTTCGGCAAGCTGCTTTTCGATGGTGTGGAGCGGGTTTAGGCTTGTCATCGGCTCCTGAAAGATGAAGCTTATATCGTTGCCCCGCACCTCTCGCAGGGTCTTATCGTCGGCTCCGATAAGCTCGCGGCCCTTGTAGAGCACCGAGCCCTTCACCCGGGCGCTCTCGGGCAGGAGGGAAACGGTGGAAAGCGCCGTCACGGATTTTCCCGATCCGCTTTCGCCCACGATGGCCACGGTTTCACCCTCGCCCACCGTGAGCGAAACATCCCTGACGGCAAGGCTCTCGGCACCATCCTGGCGGAAGGCCACGGTGAGATCGCGGATATCGAGGAGCGGCTTCATTCGAATGTCTTTCGCGGATCGAAGGCATCGCGCACGCCCTCGAAGATGAAGACGAGCAGGGAAAGCATCAGGGCGAACACGAAGAAGGCGGTGAAGCCGAGCCAGGGCGCCTGGAGATTCTGCTTGGCCTGGAGGGTGAGCTCACCGAGCGAGGGAGCGGAGCTCGGCAGGCCGTAGCCGAGATAATCGAGCGAAGCCAGGGTGGCGATGCCGCCGGTGATGATGAAGGGCAGGAAGGTGAGCGTGGCCACCATGGCATTGGGCAGGATATGGCGGAACATGATCTTGCGATCCGAAACCCCAAGCGCCTTGGCCGCGCGCACATATTCGAAATTGCGCGCGCGCAGGAATTCGGCCCGCACCACGCCAACGAGGCGCGGCCAGCCAAACAAGATCACGATCACTACAAGGAGCCAGAAGCTTCGTCCGATGATGGCGGTGAGGATGATGATGACGTAAAGCTCGGGCACAGAGCCCCATATCTCGAGCATCCTTTGCAGGCCGAGATCGATCCAGCCGCCGAAATAGCCCTGGATCGCGCCGGCGATGATGCCGATCACCGACGATATGGCGGTCACGATCAGGGTGAACAGGATCGAGAGGCGAAATCCGTAGATCACCCGCGCCAGCACATCACGAGTGGCGTCATCCGTGCCCAGCCAGTGCTCGGCATCGGGGGGCGAGGGCGCGGCGGTGTCAAGCTCGTTGGGGGTGTTGTAGGAATAGGGCACGAGCGGCCAGATCATCCAGCCTTTCTCGATCTTCTTGCCGTTCACCTCGCCATCTTCGGCATCTGCCATCACCGCCTCGGGATCGTCGAAGCATTCTTCGAGCCCGCCGGTGATGATCAGGCATTGCACCTCGGGATCGCGGTAGCTCGCTTCTGTCTGGAAATCACCGCCGAAGGCTGTCTCTGGATAGAATTTCACCACCGGAAAATAGAGATCGCCCCGGTAATTGACGATCAGGGGTTTGTCATTGGCGATGAACTCGGCAAAGAGCGAAAGGCCGAACAGCACGAGGAAGATCCAGAGCGACCAGAAAGCGCGGCGGTTGCGCTTGAAATTGCGCCATCGGCGCTGGTTGAGGGGAGAGAGCTGCATCGCCTAGCCCTCCCGCTTGCCGAAATCGATCCGCGGATCGACAAAGACATACATCAGATCCGAAAGGATCCCCACGAGAAGGCCGAGGAGGCCGAAGGCGTAAAGCGTGGCAAACATCACCGGGTAATCGCGGTTGACCGCCGCCTCGAAGCCCATGCGCCCGAGCCCATCGAGCGAGAAGATGGTCTCGATCAGGATCGAGCCGCCGAAGAAAACGCCCACGAAGAGGCTCGGGAAGCTCGCGATCACGATCAGCATCGCATTGCGGAACACATGGCCATAGAGAACCCTGCGCTCCGAAAGCCCCTTGGCGCGGGCGGTGATCACATATTGCTTCTTGATCTCGTCAAGGAAGGAATTCTTGGTGAGCAGGGTGAGGGTGGCGAAGGAGGCGATGGTGGAGGCGATCACCGGCAGGGTGATGTGCCAGAGGTAATCGAGCACCTTGCCGATCATGGAAAGCTCATCCCAGTTGGGCGAGGTGAGGCCGCGCAGGGGGAATATCTTCCAGTAGGAGCCGCCGGCGAAAAGCACCAGCAGCAGGATCGCGAAGAGGAAGCCGGGGATCGCATAGGCCACGATGATGACGCCGCTTGTCCAGGTATCGAAACGCGAGCCGTCGCGCACCGCCTTCCTGATCCCGAGCGGGATGGAGACAAGATAGGCGATCAGCGTGGACCAAAGCCCCAGCGTGATCGAAACGGGCATCTTCTCGATCACCATGTCCACCACCCGGGCGGAGCGGAAATAGCTCTCGCCGAAATCGAAGCGGATGTAATTCCACATCATGTCGAGAAAGCGCTGGAGGGGGGGCTTGTCGAAGCCGAACTGTTTCTTCAGATCCTCCAGAAGCTCGGGCGGCAGGCCACGCGCGCCGGCATAGGTATCCTCGCCCGTCTGCATCTCGCTCCCGGCATTGCCGGCATCAGAACCCCCGGCGATGGTTTCGAAGGCATCCCCCTGCCCCTCGAGCTGGGCCAGAACCTGCTCGATCGGCCCGCCGGGCACGAACTGGATAAGAGCGAAATTGATCACCATCATCCCGAAAAGCGTGGGGATGACCAGAAACAGCCGCCTCAGGATATATGCACCCATTTTCTCTGCCTGCCTTCCTGCCCGGTCTCGCCCTGCCCCGTCGCCGCCTCAGCGCAGCGCGCCGGAGGCCTTGAGGGCCGCGGCCTTCTCGGCGTTCTGCCACCAGAAATCCAGCTCGCCCAGCGCATAGGGCGGCAGCTTTTCGGGGTGCTCGTACATGTTGTAATAGGCCACCGTGTGGACGTTCTTGTACCATTGCGGCACCCAGAAGCGCAGTGCGCGCAGCACCCGATCGAGCGCATGCACCGATGTGGTGAGTTCGTCTTGGGTATCTGCTTTCAGCACCACGTCGATCAGCCTGTCCACCGCCTCGTTCCTGAGCCCCATCAGATTGAAGGCGGAACTGTCGGCCGTTTCGGAGCCGAAATACTGGCGAAGCTCGGTGCCGGGGATGTAGCTTGTCTGGATCATCGATGTGATGATGTCGAAATCATAGGAGGGCGGACGGGTGCGCACCTCCATCTGGGCGTTGTCCACGAACACGTGGCGCGCATCCACACCGAGGCGCTTGAGATTTTCCACGTAAGGATTGATCACGCGGTTGAAGGTCTGGCTGTCGTTTAGGAATTCGACAGTGAGCAGCTCGCCCTTCGCGTTACGGCGCATGCCGTCCGATCCCACCTTCCAGCCGGCGGCATCGAGAAGCGCCGCCGCCTTGCGCAGCGCCTTGCGATCGAGCGGGCGTTTCGGGGTGGAAACATGCTGCACCACCGCCGGCTGATCGAGCACGCCGGGGGGAAGCATATCCGCGAGCGGCTCGAGGATGGCCTTCTCCTCGGGCGAGGGCAGCCCCTCGGCGGCGAGATAGCTGTTTTCCCAAAAGGAATTGATGCGGGCATAGAGCCCGTAGAAAAGCCGCTCGTTGGACCACTCGAAATTGAACATGAGCCCGATCGCCTCGCGCACCCGGGGATCCTGGAATTT
This sequence comes from Paracoccaceae bacterium, assembly GCA_027030435.1. Taxonomy (GTDB): domain Bacteria; phylum Pseudomonadota; class Alphaproteobacteria; order Rhodobacterales; family Rhodobacteraceae; genus WFVA01. The sequence goes on along the minus strand of JALVEX010000162.1, from coordinate 7,821 downwards.
CTCGCGCCTGAGATTGAAGATGAAGGATTGCCCGGTGGCCTTGTCGCCATCGGGAAGGGCCTCCTTGATCACGATGCCCTCCTTCACGGCGGGGAAATCGTAGCCAGTGGCCCAGATCTTCGAGGCCGCCTCATTGCGGAAGGTATAGGTGCCGCCCTTGAAGCCCTCGAAGGCGGCATTGTAATCGGCGTAATATTCGATGCGGATGCGATCGAAATTGTTACGCCCGATATTGATCGGGAGCTTCTCCCCCCAGTAATCGGGATTGCGGCGGTAAACGATCGTCTGCCCCACATCGAGGCGATCGAGCACATAGGGCCCGGAGCCCAGAAGCGGCTCGAGCGTGCTTTCGGTGAACTGGAAATCGCGCCGGATGAAATCCGCCTTCGAGAAGACGGGGATTCCCCCCACATCCTGGATCACGTCGCGCTTCGGGGCATCGGCCTTGAAGGTGAACCTGATCCTGTGGGGCCCCAGCACCTCCACGCTCTCCACCTTCTTGGCAAGCTGCACGCGAAAGCTCGTCAGCCCCTTGGTAAGGAAGGTTTCGTAGGAGAAGGCCACGTCATCGGCCGTTAGCGGGCTACCATCGGAAAAGCGTGCCTCGGGGCGCAGGTTGAAGATCACCCAGGAGCGGTCCTTCGGGTATTCGAGGCTCTCGCACAGGAGGCAGTAGCTTTCGCCGATCGTATCGGCCGTGCCGGTCAGGAGGCTTTCGAAAAAGATCGTGGAAAGCGCGCCAGAGCGCCCCTTGATCGTATAGGGGTGCATCGAATCGAAGGAGCCGAAGGCCCATTCGGAAATCTCGCCCCCCTTGGGCGCATCCGGATTCACATATTCGAGATGCTTGAAATCGGGCCCGTATTTCAGATTGCCGAAGGTGGAGATGGCATGGGCCTTGATGATCCCTTCCTCGGCGCGCAGGCCCTGTGCCATGAAGGGCAAGGCCAGGAGGGCAAGGGCGGTGGAGATCACGGCAAGCCAGGTGTGCATCATGCAAACCCTGGCCTGCGAGGCGGCAACGGCCATGTTTCCGGTGCGAATACGGCTCATGTCATCCTCCCGAAGAACATCATCGAGGCAGGCTAAGGGCTTGCCTGCATTGTGGCAAGTTACGATATGTTAAGAAAGCTCGATTATGCCTCTGACCGCCCCTGATGAAACGGCAAGGGGCACGCCCGGACAAGGCGCGCCCCATTCACAAACTGCATCCAACTGCTGCCGGCTCAATCGTGGATCGTCGAGAGATAGGCGATCAGATTGGCGCGATCCTGGATCTTCTTCAATCCGGCAAAGCCCATCTTGGTGCCGGGCGCATAATCCTTCGGCTTGGTGAGGAATTCATTGAGCCGCTCGGGCGCCCATTCCCCTCCGAGGCTTTTCAGCGCGTCGGAATAGTTGAAGCCCTCGACGCTCGCCACCGGGCGGCCAACCACGCCATAGAGATAGGGGCCGGTCGCGTTCTTGCCCTTTTCGAGCTTGTGGCAGCTCTTGCACTTGCCGAATACCTTGGCGCCCTTCTCGGGATCCGCCGATGCCAGGATCGCCGCGAAATCGGGGGCCTCTTCCTCGGCGGCGGGTGCGGCTTCACTGCCATCTCCACCGCTCTCTTCGGTTTCGATCACATAGGCCAGCTGCTCCTCGCCCTCGCCATGTTCGCCCCCCCCGAAATAGAGCTTGTTGGCCACCATGTTGACGAGCAGAAAAATCAGCAGCGCGCCACCGAACCCACCAACGAACTTGACCACTTTCATTGTGTCGAACATGTCGCAATTCCTTTTCCAGCGGAGTCCCCGCTATCTATCCGCTTCCCCCCGGTAACTTCAAGGTGTAGTTACAGGTTTCGATCCCGTTTCCGACTGCCACCGGAGCCCGAAACATGAAAAGCCGCATTGCCTACCAGGGAGAGCCCGGCGCCTATTCCCACGAGGCCTGCACAAAGGCCTATCCCGATATGGAGCCAATGCCCTGCCGCACCTTCGAGGATACGATCGAGGCCGTGCGCAAGGGGGATGCAGAGCTGGCCATGCTGCCGGTCGAGAATTCGATCTACGGCCGGGTGGCGGACATCCACAGCCTCCTGCCCGAATCGGGATTGCATATCGTCGGTGAAGCCTTCGTGCGGGTGCATATCAATCTTCTCGCCCTGCCCGGCACCCCGCTTGAGCGGATCGAGCGCGCCATGAGCCATACCGTGCTGCTTGGACAGTGCCACGATTTCCTGCGCGAGCACGGCATCCATCGCGTGGCCGGCCCGGATACCGCCGGCTCGGCGCGGCATGTGGCCGAGGCAGGCGATCCCGCGCTTGCTGCGCTCGCCTCGGAGCTTGCCGGCGAGATCTACGGCCTCGAGGCGATAGCCCGCCACATTGAAGATCACCACCGCAACACGACCCGGTTCCTCGTCATGTCCCGCGAGCTTGATCTGAAGCGCCGCGGCAGTCACGGCATGATCACGAGTTTCGTGTTTTCCGTCCGCAACATCCCCGCCGCGCTCTACAAGGCGATGGGCGGCTTCGCCACCAACGGCGTGAACATGACGAAGCTCGAAAGTTACATGGTTGACGGCAATTTTACCGCCACCCAGTTCTATGCTGATATCGAAGGCCATCCGGACGATCGCAACGTGCAGCTTGCCATGGAAGAGCTTGATTACTTCACCGACAAGGTGACTCTGCTCGGCGTCTATCCGGCCGATCCGCGCCGGCGCGAGGGCTGAAGAAGCCGGCGGGGCTGCATAACGCGCCCGCATGTCACCAGGGCCGGGATGATTCCTTCCAACGTTCCTCGATCTCGCGCGCAAAGCGCGAAACACGGCCCTTGAAACGGCGCATGAGGCGGGGCTTCCCCAGCTTCAGGGACTGGATGAGGAAACGTGCCGCCATGGTCTGGGGGCGCAATTCAAGCTGCACGCGCAGGCGGGTGCGATCCGGGGAAAGCGGAGTCAGATCCACCAGGAGATCGCTGTCGATTCCGCCCGATTGGGCCTCGATCAGGAGCCGTTCCGGCGGCAGGCATTCGATCAGATCGGCTCTCAGCCGCCGCTCACGCCCGCGCCATCTGAAGGATGCCTGCCAGAAGATGCGCTCGGTGCCATCGGGCAGGATCTTCTTCTGGCGGGCAATTTCGATACCCCGGCGCAGGGCCTGCCTTTCGAAGCGGGTGAAATTCGTCAGTTCCGCAAAGGCGTCTTCTGCCGGCAGCGCCAGTTCCTCACGGGTGGAAAACTTCATCGCCTGTTCCCCCTCATGCGCCTGCGACCCAGCCCAGGGGCCTGTCGGCCAGCCAGTTCCACAGAAGGTAACGGGCAATCGATCCCGGCCGCGGCGGTCGCACCCCCTCCATGCGCCCCGAGAAGGCCTCCAGCATTTCCTCGCGCGTGAGCCAGCGGGCATCCTCTATCTCTGCCGGATCGATACGTATCTCGCACCCCTCCGCCTCTGCCCGGCATCCGATCATAAGCGATGCCGGAAAAGGCCAGGGCTGAGAGGCAAGATACTCAACTCGCCCGACCCACACCCCGGCCTCCTCTTCCACCTCGCGCCGCACCGCCGCCTCGATGGTTTCACCTGGCTCCACGAAGCCCGCAAGCAGGGAATACATCCCCTCCGGCCAGCCGGGGGAACGCCCGATCAGCACCGAATTGCCGTGCACCACCAGCATGATCACCACCGGATCGGTGCGCGGGAAATGCCGTGCCTTGCAGGCCGGGCAATGGCGCTCCCAACCGGCCATTGCCAAGATGCCGCGTGTGCCGCAGCGGGCGCAGAAAGGATGTGAGCGGTGCCATTCGAGAAGCCCCCGTGCGGTAGCGGCAAGTTCCCCCTCCTGCGGGGAAAGCGCCGCCATCACCGAGCGGAGATCCGCGAAGGTATCCGGTAGCGCGCCACTCGGTTGTGCCGCCTCACCATCCACGCCCGCGTCGCTCCCACCTGCGCCCCCGGGCGCCGGCTCCGGGCCGATTAGTTCGGCAGCAAAAACCGGCACGCCATCGGAAAGGCCGAGGAAAAGCCGCTCAGGCCCAGCTTCCGACAACAGCGGATGATCAATTTCGATAAGGCACAACCCTCCGGCCGCATCAAGCGGCACATGCCCATCCCGCAGAGCCAGCACGCGCGCATCGGGCCGCACCAGAAGCGCTTCTGCGCGCTCACGCAAATGCGCCGCCCGCGCAACTCCCCCCGCGCCACCAAATGCCAGCATGTTGCCTGCCATCATCCGCCCGTTCTCCCTTGCCCGCATCTGACACATCGCCCAAGTGAATTGCAATAACCGGCCCGGATGGCGCGCCACAATCACTGCACGATCGAGCATCTCAACACTCGCGCAAAATGCGCTGGCAACATTCCGCCGACATGACTAAGCTGCACGTCGTGGTGTGGTATCCTTATTCCGTCAATCGAAGAACTGAAGGGGAGTGCCACCATGAAAACAACGAGAATCAACCGTCGGATCTTCATGGCAGGCGCAGTGGCTGGCACATCCTTGATCACATTACACCCCTTCTCCGCCCGCGCCGCCGCAAATCAGGCCCATCTGCGCATCATGGAAACAACCGATCTCCATGTGCACATCTACCCCTATGATTACTACGCCGACAAACCGGTGGATACGGTTGGCCTCGCCCGCACCGCGAGCCTCATCCAGGGCGTGCGCGATGAAGCCACCAATTCCATGCTGATCGACAACGGGGATTTCCTCCAGGGCAATCCGATGGGGGATTACATCGCTTATGAACGGGGCATGAAGGAGGGCGACATGCACCCGATCATCACCGCGATGAACACGCTCGGTTTCGAAGCCTCCACCCTCGGCAATCACGAATTCAATTACGGCCTCGATTTCCTGATGAAGTCGGTCGCCGGGGCGCGCTTCCCGGTGGTCTGCGCCAATGTGGCGCTCGAGGCGGGCGCCAATCCGCGCGATGACAAGACCCTCCTGCGCCCCTGGATCATCATCGAAAAGGACATCACCGATGGCGCGGGCGAAACGCACCCCGTGCGCATCGGCCTTGTCGGCTTCGTCCCGCCCCAGATCATGAACTGGGATCGCCGCCATCTCGAAGGCAAGGTGCAGGCGCGCGATATTCTCGAAGCCGCCAATGCCCATGTGCCGGCCATGAAGGAGGCCGGCGCCGATATCATCATCGCCCTTTCCCATTCCGGCATTGCCGAAGGCCAGGGCGAGGGGCTGGAAAACGCGGCGCTGCAACTTGCAGGCGTGGAGGGCATAGATGCCATTCTCTCCGGTCACCAGCATCTGGTCTTCCCCGGCAAGCGCTTCGAGGGGCTGGCGGGCGTCGATGCCGCCGCGGGCACGCTCCGGGGCAAGCCCGCGGTGATGGGCGGCTTCTGGGGCTCGCACATGGGGCTTCTTGATCTCATGCTCGAGCGCGACGGCAATTCCTGGCGCATCGCCGCCCACACGGCCGAGGCCCGCCCGATCGCGCGGCGCAACAAGGATCGCTCCGTGACCCCGCTGGTGAAGAGCGTGCCCGCGGTGCTGAATTCGGTGGCCGACATCCACGAACAGACCCTCGAATACATCCGCCGCCCCGTCGGCACCACCACCGCGCCGCTCTACAGCTACTTCGCCCTGGTGGCCGATGATCCTTCGGTGCAGATCGTCTCGACCGCCCAGAAATGGTATCTCGCCGAGATGCTGAAGGGTGGCGAATTCGAGGGGCTCCCCCTCCTCTCCGCCGCCGCGCCCTTCAAGGCAGGCGGGCGCGGGGGGCCGGAATATTACACCGATGTGCCCGCCGGCCCGATCGCCATCAAGAACGTGGCCGATCTCTACCTCTACCCCAACACCGTGCGCGCGGTGAAGGTGACAGGCGCCCAGCTGAAGGACTGGCTCGAGCGCTCGGCCGGGATGTTCAACCAGATCACGCCGGGTGAAAAGGATCAGGTGCTCCTCAATCCCGAGTTCCCGAGCTACAATTTCGATGTGATCGACGGCGTCACCTACGGCATCGATCTCTCCCAGCCTTCGAAATTCGCCCCCAAGGGCGAGCTGATCAATCCGGAAGCAAACCGCATCCGCGATCTTCTCTACGAGGGTAGATCCGTGCAGCCGGATCAGGAATTCATCATCGCCACCAACAATTACCGCGCCGGCGGGGGCGGCCATTTCCCCGGCGCCGATGGCACCACCACGATCTTCGAGGCCCCCGATACCAACCGCGATGTGATCGTGCGCTATATCGTGGAGCAGGGCACCATCAATCCCACTGCGGATGACAACTGGCATTTCACCCCCCTGCCCGGCACCACCGTGCTTTTCGATACCGGGCCAAAGGCGATGAACTATCTCGCCGATCTCAAGGGGCTGAAGATCGAGCCGGCCGGCGATGGCCCCGATGGCTTCGCCCGTTTCAGGATCAGCCTTTGAGCGCACTCTTCACCGGCCCCGACGGCCGCCCGCGCTGCGGCTGGTGTGCGGCCACGGAGCAATATCTTGATTATCACGATCGCGAATGGGGCTTTCCCGTGGCCGTTGATCGCCGTTTGTTCGAGAAGCTCTGCCTCGAAAGCTTCCAGGCCGGCCTCAGCTGGCGCACGGTGCTGGAAAAACGCGAGAACTTCCGCGCCGCCTTCGATGGTTTCGACTTCGAAAAGATGGCCGCCTACGGCGAAAGGGATGTGGAGCGCCTCCTCGGGGATGCGGGGATCATCCGCCATCGCGGCAAGATCGAGGCGGTGATCCACAATGCCCGCCGGGCGCTGGAACTGGTGGAACGGGAAGGCTCGCTCGCCGCCTTCCTGTGGCGCTACGAGCCCGATCCGGGCTCCCTTCCGCCCCCGCAGAGCGCCACCACGATCCCCGAGGCGCAGGCGCTATCGAAGGAGCTTCGCAGGCGGGGCTGGAAATTTCTCGGGCCCACCACCGCTTTTGCCTTCATGCAGGCCATGGGGCTGGTGAACGATCACGCCGAGGGCTGCGCCCTGCGCCCCGAAGCCGCCCGCGCCCGCGCCGCCTTCACGCCGCCAGCACGAAACGCTTGAAAAGCCCCCGCCCCGGCGCTACTGAGGCCGCCCGAAGATTGGGAGAGCACATATGAACTGGCTCAGGGCGGGGATCATCATGATCCTGTCGATCGTGGCGTTGCTGTATTTCACCCGCCCCTCACGGGAGGATGTGGAGGAATATGTGCACGCGATCGCCCTTTCCCAGATCCAGGCAACGGATCTGGAACTGAGCGAAAATGCCGCGCGCAACGCTCTCCTGCAGACCTGCCGGGAAAAGCCGGAAACCTGCACGGATGCCTTCCGCAAGATCATCAGGATCGAATATCGCCCACATGTGATCTATGCGGATGTGGTCATCCGCGGCCTCGGCACGGAAAATCACTGTTACGCCCTTTTCAATCAGCTGACCTGCACCGAAACACGCTGAAAAGCCCAGAGGCCATCTTGCCATGCGCCGGACACAGGCCTATATGGGAGGCGAGAGGTTGGCGCGGGCGAACGCCTCGCCAACCCGGTCAGGTCCGGAAGGAAGCAGCCGTAACGAGTTTCCGTTCGGGTCGCTGCCAGCCTCTCACCTTTTCCCGATACAGGCCAGTGCATACCGGCATACCAAGAGTCTGTCCAAGGTTGGGGGCTCATTCAAGCCCGACCTACCCCCGCAAAATCGGACACTGACGTAAGCTACGATTTGTTGTCTGCTGATCTTCGACGGGAAGGGGATCGATGTCAATCGGCATTTAAAGTTGACCCCCCATCGGCGTCCAATTTTGACCCCCTCTCGCGGTGAGCAGGCCCGCCGCTGCGTAGTCTTCCTGTAACGCAGCGGCGGCGGGCCTGCGGGGTTGGGGAT
>JALVEX010000161.1 GCA_027030435.1 Paracoccaceae bacterium | reverse complement strand
ATCGCCCCCAATCACTACGCGCTCGGCATGAAGGCCAATGGCATGACCGTCTGGGATGTGGCGGATGGGGAGGCCGAGGCGCTGGGCGCGAAGGTGGGCGCGCTCGATTTCGTCAGCCACTGCTACCTGCGCCCGCGCGCGCTGCCCGCCTGGCCCTACAATCTTTTCGCCATGGTGCACGGCAGGAGCCGCGACGAGGTGGAGGAAAAGCGCGCCCGCATCCGCGCGCTTCTGGGCGGCGCGCTTCGGGGCGATGACGTGCTCTATTCCACCCGCATCCTGAAGAAGACCGGCCTGCGCCTGCGCCCTGCCCGGAAGCCCGCGAAAGGGGAAGCCGATGTTTCGCCTCTCTGACTACATGAACCAGCTCATCCGCCCCACGCCCCTGCGCGCCCGGCGCGGCAAGGGGCCGGTGCGCCCGGTGGTGATCTGGAACCTCACGCGCACCTGCAACCTGCGCTGCCGCCATTGCTACACCGTTTCCGCCGATACGCATTTTCCCGGCGAGCTCAGCCACGAACAGGCGATGGGTGTGGTGGAGGATCTCGCGGGGTTCAACATCCCCGCGCTCATCCTGTCGGGCGGCGAGCCGCTCGACCGCTTCGATTTCTTCGAGATCGCCGAGGCTTCCCGCAAGGCCGTGCGCTATCTCGCCCTCTCCACCAACGGCACGAAGATCGAGGGTGAAGCGGCTGACCGCATTGGCGAAATCGGATTTGACTATGTCGGCATCTCGATCGACGGCATCGGCGCCACCAATGACTGGTTTCGCGGTGTCGCGGGGGCGTTTGAGGCCGCGCTTCGGGGCGTGCGCGCCTGCAAGGCGCGGGGCATCAAGGTGGGCCTGCGCTTCACCATCACGAAGGACAACGGCGCCCAGATCCCCGATCTCCTGAAGCTCTGCCGCGACGAGGGAGTGGACAAGTTCTACCTCTCCCACCTCGTCTATGCCGGGCGGGGCGACAAGCACCGGCTTGACGATACCGAACACGCCCACACCCGCGCCGCGCTCGATCTCCTGATCGAGGAAGCCTGGAAAACCGCCAAGGGCCACGGCGGCCCCGAGATCGTGACCGGCAACAACGATGCCGATGCGGTCTATTTCCTGCGCTGGGCCGAGGCGCGCTTCGCGCCCGATCTGATCGCCAACCTGCGCGCCCATCTCGCCGCCTGGGGGGGCAATTCCTCGGGCGTCGGCGTGGCCAATATCGATACCCAGGGGCGCGTGCATCCCGATACCTACTGGTCGGATTACACAATCGGTTCGGTGAAGGAGCAGCCCTTCTCGGCGCTCTGGCAGGGCGATGATCCGATGCTCGCCACCCTGCGCCGGCGGCCCCGGCCGCTGAAGGGGCGCTGCGGGGCCTGCGCCTACAGGGATGTCTGCGGCGGCAATACCCGCATCCGCGCCCTCCAGCTCACGGGCGACCCCTGGGCCGAGGATCCCGCCTGCTATCTGAGCGAGGCGGAAATCGGCGTGGCGGGCGGCGATGCGGGGCGGGTGGAACTCAAGCCCTTCAGAGGAAAGAGCCATGATCCGGTGCATGATTTCGGTGTTTGAAACGCTCATTTCCGCCGCCATGCCCGGCGGCACCGCCGGGCAGCGCCCGACCGCCCCCCTCGGGCGGGCGCTTTCAGCCCCCACCCGGCGGCCGGGCGCCGCCCTCCTCGCTGTTCTCGTGTCGCTGTCCGCCCCGGCCTTCGCCGCCCCCGATGCGCCCGCGCTTTACCGCAAGCACTGCGCCGCCTGCCATGGTGCAGACCGCCTCGGCGGCTCCGGCCCCGCCCTGATCCCGCAGACGCTGGGGCGGATGCGCGGGCCGAAGGTGGAGGCGGTGATCCGCGATGGCCGCCCGGCCACGCAGATGCCCGCCTTTCACGGCAGGCTCTCGGATGCGGAAATCGCCGCGCTGGCGGCATATGTGAAAACGCCGCTCAAGGAGATCCCCGAATGGGGCGCGGCCGAGATCATGGCCACCCGCAGCCTGCGGCCCGATTACAGACCCGCCGAAAAGCCCGTATTCAAGGGCGATCCGATGAACATCACCCTCGTGGTGGAAACCGGCGATCACCATGTGAGCGTGCTCGATGGCGACAGCTTCGAAGTGCTCGATCGCTTCCCCACCCCCTTCGCCGTGCATGGCGGCCCGAAATTCACCCCCGATGGGCGCTACGTGTTCATCATGTCGCGCGATGGCTGGGTGCAGAAATACGATATCTGGAGCCTGCAGGAGGTGGGCCGCATCCGCGCCGGGCTGAACAGCCGCAACATCGCCATCAGCCATGACGGCAGGCACCTTGCCGTGGCCAATTACCTGCCGATGACGCTCACCATCCTTTCCACCGATGATCTTTCCGTTGAGCGGGTGATGCCGGTGGTGGCGCGCGACGGCACGGCAAGCCGGGTTTCGGCCGTCTATCAGGCGCCGAGCCGCAGGAGCTTCATCCTCGCGCTGAAGGACGCGCCCGAAATCTGGGAGGTTTCCACCGATCCGGACGCCCCGCCGGTTTACGAAGGCTTCGTACACAGTCATGAAAAGGGGATGATGGAGGCGCTGCCTTCCTCGCAGGGGCTTTTCGCCCGCCGCCGCATCCTGATCGACGGCCCGCTCGATGATTTCTTCTTCACACCCGATTACCGCTTCCTGATCGGCGCCGCGCGCCAGAGCGAGGAGGGGGTGGTGATCAATCTCAACGTCGGGCGCGAGGTGGCGCGCCTCCCTCTCGGCGGCATGCCGCATCTGGGCGCGGGCATATCCTGGATGCGTAACGGCCGGCGCGTGATGGCCACGCCGCATCTGAAGGAGGGCCGGATCTCGGTGATCGATACCGAAAGCTGGAAGGTGACCGACACCGTCAAGACGGACGGCCCCGGCTTCTTCCTGCGCAGCCACGAAAACAGCCCCTGGTTCTGGGCCGACGTGTTCTTCGGGCCGCACCGCGACGAGATCCATGTGATCGACAAGCAGACGCTGAAGATCGTGCGCACCCTGCGCCCGGTGCCCGGCGCCACCTTCGCGCATGTGGAATTCACCCGCGATGGGCGCTATGCTCTGACATCCGTCTGGGAGGATGACGGCGCGGTGATCGTCTATGATGCGAAAACGCTCAAAGAGGTGAAGCGCCTGCCCATGAGCAAGCCCTCGGGGAAATACAATGTCTGGAACAAGATCACCTTCTCGGAAGGCACCAGCCACTGAAATGGCGCCTGAAACGGCCCCGCGCGCAGCCGTTATCGTGGCCCATGGCCAGCCCTCCGATCCCGGGCCGGCGGAGGCGGCGCTTGGCGCGCTGGCGGACAAGGTGGCGGCGCGGGCAGAGGAGGGCTGGCGGGTGGCCTCGGCCACGCTGGCCGCGCCCGGCGCGCTCGAGCGGGCGCTTGAGGAGGCGCCGGATGCGCTGATCTATCCGCTGTTCATGGCGGATGGATGGTTCACGCAGGTCAATCTTCCCGAGCGTATGGAGAAGGCGGGGATCCATGCCACAAGTGCCCGCATCCTTGCGCCCTTCGGCTGTGATCCGGCGCTGTGGGATCTCGCCCTGCGGGCTGCGAACGATGGGGCAGAGGCCCTGGGGCTGGCAGCACCTGCCTGCGATCTCGTGCTTGCGGCGCACGGGGCGAAGAACAATGCCGATGTTGCCCGCGCGGC
>JALVEX010000160.1 GCA_027030435.1 Paracoccaceae bacterium | reverse complement strand
GCCCGCGAATGGGGCGCCGAAATCCTCCATTTCGATGAGATGGACGGCAATTTCGCACCACCCTTCCTTGGCGGCGCGCCGCTGGTGGGCGCGGTCCGGCGCACCCTGCCCGAAGCCTTTCTCGACGTGCATCTGATGCATGCCCGCCCGGCCGCGCAGGTGCCGGCCTATCTCGGGGCGGGTGCCGATCTGATCAGCGTTCATGCCGAGGCCGAAGGCGCGGCAGAGGCGCTTGCGGCCATGCGCGCCGCCGAACGGTCGGTTCTGTCAGGGCTTGCCCTCGCGCCGGGGAGCGAACCCGATCCGGCGCTGCTGACGATGGCTGATGTGGTGCTTGTGCTCTCGCTCGATCCGCGCGAAATGTCGCGCCCCGACATCCCCGCCGCCTGCCGGCGGCTGGAGGCGCTGCGCGGCTCCATCACGGCCACCAACCCGCCGCTTTTCGCCTTCGATGGCGGCGTGACGCTTGCCACGATCGAGGAAATCGCCGCCGCGCGGCCCGACATGATCGTTTCGGGCTCGGCGATCATGAAGGCCGAAGATCCGCGCGCCGCATTCGGCCGGATGGCCGCGGCGTGGCAGAAACAGCAGAATTAACCCAACCACCAGAACACGGAAAAACACCATGGCAGACATAGACGACATCAAGGACGGCAAGGATTTCGGGCTTGACCGCCCGCAGGACAGGCAGGGCTTCTTTCTGAAGGGTCTTGCGCATTACGACTGGGGGCTGAAGGCGCGGATGAGCCAGATCTTCAACCCGGCGACGGGGCGCACGGTGATGCTGGCCTTCGATCACGGCTATTTCCAGGGCCCGACCAAGGGGCTCGAGCGCATCGATCTCAACATCGCGCCGCTGTTCGACCATGCCGACGTGCTGATGTGCACCCGCGGCATCCTGCGCTCGATCATCCCGCCCACGGTGCGCAAGCCGATCGTGATGCGCGCTTCGGGGGGAAATTCGATCCTCTCGGAGCTTTCCAACGAAACCATCGCCGTGGCGATGGACGACGCGGTGCGCATGGGCGTTTCGGCGATGGCGGCGCAGATCTACATCGGCGCCGAATACGAGCACAAGTCGATCACCAACGTGATCCGCCTGATCGACGAGGGGCTGCGCGTGGGCATCCCGACCCTGGCGGTCACCGGCGTGGGCAAGGACATGGCGCGCGACGCCCGCTATTTCGGGCTGGCCACGCGCATCGCGGCCGAGCTTGGCGCGCATTACGTGAAGACCTATTTCGTCGAGCAGGGCTTCGAGCGGGTGACGGCGGGCTGCCCGGTGCCGATCGTGATCGCCGGGGGCAAGAAGCTGCCCGAGATCGAGGCGCTGGAGATGGCCTGGAAGGCGATCGACCAGGGCGCGGCCGGGGTGGACATGGGGCGCAACATCTTCCAGGCCGACGACCCGGTGGCGATGATCCAGGCGGTCTCGAAAGTGGTGCACGAACACATGCCCGCCCAGCAGGCCTACGAGCTGTATCAGGATCTGAAACGGCAGAAATAGGAAAGCGACGGGGAAACCGCAGGCGCTCGAACAGCGCCCGCTCCCGGATGTGCCGCAAGGTATCGAACAAAAATCGCACCCGGACACGCCCCCGCCCGCAATCGCGCCGATTTCGCACAGCGGTTCAGGGGCACCGGAAACCGGGGAATTGGCTGGCGGAGGAGGTGGGATTCGAACCCACGGTGGGCTTTTGACCCACGCCGGTTTTCAAGACCGGTGCATTCGACCACTCTGCCACTCCTCCGTGACGCCGGTGAGCGCCGCGATGGCTTCCCTAGCATTTGCCGGGTTGATTCTGAAAGCGGCGATTTCGGGGCGGGGAAACATGCCGATCTCCGCCCGCCCCCTTCCCAATCCGCGGCGGGACGGCTACTATGCCACCAAGAACAACAGCGTCAGCAAACGCGATGAGCAGTAACACCGCAAGGAAAGAACGGGCAAGGGCCCGCGAGGCCTTGCGGGAATTAAGAGGGCTAGGCATGGCGAAGGCTAGATACGGGCAGCTTGATGCAAAGGTGAATAAGGGCAGGATGCTGCGGGCGGGGGCTCTTCTTTCGGCCGCCATCGCCCTGGCCGGATGCGACGAGAACGGCAAGTTCAACCTGCTGAAGCCGAAGGCGGGCGCCGGGGCGGGGGCGCAGGATGGCGTGCAGAGCGGTGGAGGCACCGGCGCGGTGCGCAGTGTCGAAAAGGATGTCGAGGCGCCCGAGATCTTTCACGTGAAGGAAAAGGGCCTGTGGGACGGGCGCCCCTCGCTGGGCGGCGTCTGGGTCGCGCATCCTTCGGTGAAGGAGCCCCGGCGGGTCATGATCCGCAACACCGCCAATGGCAAGAGCGTGATCGGTGCGCTTTTCCGCCGGGAAATGGCCAATCCGGGGCCGAAGCTGCAGGTATCTTCCGATGCGGCCGAAGCGCTCGGGCTGATCGCCGGTCAGCCGACGGTGCTTGACGTGGTGGCCCTCAAGCGCGTCGAGGTTCCGCTCGAGCCACCCGCTCCCGAGCCGGACCAAGAGGCCGGCACGGGGGCTGGCACGGGGGCAGAGGCGGGCGAAATCAGCGCCAAACCCCTTGACGATCCGATCGCCAGCGCCGCCGCCGCCATTGACGAGGCTTCCGGCAAATCGGGCGGCAAAACGGGCACCAAGCCCGCCCCGCGCCCCGATATCACCGCCGCCGCCGAAGCCGCCGGGGTGAGCACGCCGGGCGGCACGGCCAGGCCTGCGCCGGCCTCCGATCAGGGCCAAAAGCCTGCATCCGCCCTCTCCAAGCCCTTCATCCAGATCGGCATTTTCAGCGTCGAGCAAAATGCCCGCAATACCGCGACAAGCCTGAAAACCGCCGGGCTCACGCCCGTGGTGAAGCGCCACGAGAGCCAGGGCAAGATCTTCTGGCGCGTGCTCGTGGGGCCGGCCGCGAGCAAGGCCGATCTCGCGCGGATGCTGAAAGAGGCAAAGGCGCTCGGATTTACCGACGCCTATCCCGTCAGGAACTGAGGAAAGATGAATCCGAACAGAACTCGCAGATTTCGCGTTTCCCGCCGCATCGCCCTTTCCATGCTCCTGGTTCTGGCGATGCTTCCCCTTCTGGCCCAAGGCGCCCTTGCCGCGTTCGAGACGCGGGCGAAGGCCGCCTATGTCTATGACATGACGACGGGCACCGTGCTTCTGGAGAAGAACGCCGACGAGCCCTTGCCGCCTGCTTCCATGTCGAAGCTGATGACCCTCTACATGGCCTTCGAGGCGATCAGGGACGGCCGCCTCCAGCTCGATGAGCGCCTGCCGGTTTCCGAGCATGCGATGTCCTACAGGGGTTCGACGATGTTCCTCAATACCGCCGATCGCGTGAAGGTGGAGGATCTCCTGCGCGGGATCATCGTGCTTTCGGGCAATGACGCGGCGGTGGTGATCGCGGAGGCGCTTTCGCCCGACGGCACCGAGGCCGGGTTCGCCCGAATGATGACGGAACGGGCGAAGGAGATGGGGCTCGCCAATTCCCATTTCACCAATTCCAACGGCTGGCCGCAGGCCGGCCACCGGATGAGCGTGCGCGATCTCGGGATTCTCGCCGAACATATAATCCGCGATTTCCCCACCTTCTATCCGCTGTTTTCGGAACGGGAATTCAAGTTCGACGGTCGCGCGCCG
>JALVEX010000159.1 GCA_027030435.1 Paracoccaceae bacterium | reverse complement strand
CCCCCAGTTTGGATCCTCGCCCGCCAGCGCCGTTTTCACGAGAGGCGAATTGGCCGTGGCCATGGCCACCTTGCGCGCATCGGCATCATCCTGCGCGCCGGTCACCCGGATTTCCACGAATTTCGTCGCCCCCTCGCCATCGCGCACCACCTGATGCGCGAGATCGAGCATGACGCCATGAAGGGCCGCGCGAAACTGCCCGGCCGCCGGGCTCCCGGCATCCGTGATTTCATCGGCCGATGCCTGCCCCGTTGCCGCAAGGATCAGCGTATCCGAGGTGGAGGTATCGCCATCAACGGTGATGCTGTTGAAGGTGGGGCCTGTGAGATCCGCGAGCATCTCCTGAAGCATTGGCTGGGGGATCTTCGCATCGGTAAAGATATAGACAAGCATTGTCGCCATGTCGGGCGCGATCATGCCCGATCCCTTGGCGATTCCGGCGATATGGATCGGGCCGCTCTCCGTTTCGATCACCGCGCCGGCGCCCTTGGGGAAGGTGTCCGTCGTCATGATGGCTTCCGCGGCTTCCCGCATGGCATCGGGGGAAAGGGCGGCGATCAGTTCATCGATCTTCGCCGTGATGCGCTCATGGGGCAGGACTTCGCCGATCACCCCTGTCGAAGCGGTGAAGACGCGGCTTTCGCGAATGCCAAGCCGCGCTGCAAGCGCCCCCGTGATCGCCCGCACCGCCTCGATTCCGTGGCGCCCGGTAAAGGCATTGGCATTGCCGGAATTGACGATGATCGCCGCGCCGCCCTCCGGCGGAAGGCCCGTCTTGGCCGCGCAATCCTCCACCGCCGAGGAGCGCGTGGCCGATCGGGTATAGACTCCGGCGATCGCGGTGCCGGGCGCAAGGCATGCAAGCATTACATCCTTGCGCCCGCTGTAGCGCACCCCGGCTTCTACGGCCGAGAGCTCCACCCCGGCGATCCTGGGCAGTTCCGGGAAGCCATCCCTTGGCGCGAGGGGCGATACCCCGGCCGACATGACACCAGACGCCATGATTGCCTGCTCCCTAATCGATCAGGCTGCTGTCGCGCAGGGCAGCAGGCGGGATCTTGCCTTCGCCGGGCTTCTCCACATCGGCCTTGTCGGCGATCTCCTTGATTGCCTTTTCCACGGCGGCGCGCTCGAGCTCCTTGCGCAATTCCTCCTGCACATCCTCGAGCTTGGGAGCATCCTTGAGCCGGGTATCGTTGAGCTTGATCACATGCCAGCCGAACTGGGTCTGCACCGGTTCGGAGATCTGCCCGGGCTCGAGCGCAACCACCGCATCCTCGAAGGGCTTGACCATCATTCCCGGGCCGAACCAGCCAAGCTCGCCGCCGTTCGGGCCGGAGGGGCCGGTGGATTTCTCCTTGGCAAGCTCGGCGAAATCGGCGCCGTCTTTCAGTTCCTTGATGATCTCCTCGGCCTCATCCTTCGTTTTCACGAGAATGTGCGAGGCGTTGTATTCCTTGCTCGGCTCGGCCTTGGCATAGCGCTCTTCATAGGCCTTGCGAATATCCTCGTCGGTGACGGCGTTCTTCGCGATACGCTCGATCTCGGCCCCGGCGCGCAACAGGCGGCGCTCGTTTTTGAGGGAAAGCGGAATGCGCTTGGGCTCCGGATCCTCGAGCGCCTGGGAGAGGGCTGTCTGCTGGATCAGCTGATTGAGGATGGCGTCAAACAGAACGTCATCGGGAAGATTCCTGTATTGATCCGGCAGGCTCTCCGTGGTGGCGATCATCTCGCCAAGGGTGATCGGCTCGCCGTTGACAGTGGCAACGACCGTATCGGCGCTGAGATCATCGCCGGCAAGCGCAGGCATTGCCAGACCGGCCGCCAGCACGGCGCCCAGAAGTGTTTTCTGCCAGATATCATGGCGCTTGAACATCAATTCATCCTCTCGTTATGCCCCGCTCCCGCGTGGCGTTGACACTATCTCCATGGCCGCTTACATCCCTTGTGGGCCATGCGCGCCACAGGCCTTCAAGCAGTCATACGGCTGCGCGCGAGCAGGGGCAAGAAGCCTTGTGGCTCGTGAACATGTAAGCAGATGACCGTGAGATTTGAACACGGGCCGGAGAAAATATGCTGGGTATCGGAACGCTCGCCAAAAAGGTTTTCGGAACGCCGAACGATCGCAAGATCAAATCCGTGCGCCCGATCGTGGAAAAGATCAATGCGCTCGAGCCCGAATTCCAGAAGCTCTCCGATGACGAGATCAAGGCGAAAACCGAAGAGTTCAAGGCGCGGCTCGAAAAGGGCGAGAGCCTTGATGATCTCCTGCCCGAAGCCTTTGCCAATTGCCGCGAGGCGGCGCATCGCACGCTCGGCCTGCGCGCCTTCGATGTGCAGTTGATCGGCGGCATCTTCCTGCACCGGGGCTATATCGCCGAAATGAAAACCGGCGAGGGCAAGACGCTGGTTGCCACCTTCCCGGCCTATCTCAACGCGCTGACGGGCAAGGGCGTGCATGTGGTGACGGTGAACGATTACCTCGCCAAGCGCGATGCGGAATGGATGGGCAAGGTCTATGAGGCGCTCGGGATGCGCACCGGGGTTGTCTATCCCCAGCAGCCCGACGACGAGAAGAAGGCCGCATATGCGGCCGACATCACCTACGCCACCAACAACGAGCTCGGCTTCGATTACCTGCGCGACAACATGAAATCCGAGCTCAGCGAGATGAACCAGCGCGGGCATTACTATGCCATCGTCGATGAGGTGGATTCGATCCTGATCGACGAGGCCCGCACCCCGCTGATCATTTCCGGCCCCACGCAGGATCGCTCCGAGCTTTATCAGATGATCGACAGGATCATCCCGGAGCTCAGGGAAGAGCATTTCACGATCGACGAGAAAACCAGAAACGCCTCCTTCACCGAGGAAGGTAACGAGTTCCTCGAAGAGCGCCTCCATGCCGCGGGGATCCTCCCCGAGGGGCAGAGCCTTTACGATCCCGAATCCACCACCATCGTGCACCACGTGAACCAGGCCCTGAAGGCGCACAAGCTCTTCCAGAAGGACAAGGATTACATCGTGCGCGATGGCGAGGTGGTGCTGATCGATGAATTCACCGGCCGCATGATGGCCGGGCGGCGCCTTTCTGAGGGGCTGCATCAGGCGATCGAGGCCAAGGAGGGCGTGGCCATCCAGCCCGAAAACGTGACCCTCGCTTCCGTCACCTTCCAGAACTACTTCCGCCTCTACGAAAAGCTTGCCGGGATGACGGGCACGGCGCTTACCGAGGCAGAGGAGTTCGAGGAGATATACAAGCTCGGCGTGGTGGAGATCCCCACCAACAAGCCCATCGCCAGGGTGGACGAACACGACCGCGTCTATCGCAGCGTGCGCGAGAAGAACGAAGCGGTTGTCGAGGCCATTCGCGAGGCGCATGAAAAGGGCCAGCCGGTGCTTGTGGGCACCACCTCGATCGAGAAATCCGAGGAGCTTTCGGATCTTCTGAAGAAGGCCGGGATCAAGCACAATGTGCTCAATGCCCGCCAGCATGAGAAGGAAGCGCAGATCGTGGCCGATGCCGGCAAGTTCGGCGCCGTGACCATCGCCACCAACATGGCCGGGCGCGGCACCGATATCCAGCTGGGCGGCAATGTGGAGATGAAGGTGCTCGAGGCGATCGCCGCCGATCCTGATGCCGACCCGGAGGAAATCCGCCGCCGTA
>JALVEX010000158.1 GCA_027030435.1 Paracoccaceae bacterium | reverse complement strand
TCGGGAATCGTTGTGGTGATCTGGCTTGGCGCGGTGGTGCTCTACGATCTCGCGCTTCTGGGCGCCCTGGTGGCCGACAAGGGCGGCTTCTTCACCCATGAGATCTTCCCCTGGCTGCTGGTGGCGAATCCCGCCGATGCCTTCCGCATCATGAACATGCCGCCCGAAACCGTCTCGGTGCTGGCCACCGGTCTCGGCGCGGCCGGCGCAGCGGCGAGCAAGGCCATGCAGCTTGCCTCGCTCGCGCTCTGGCCCGCCCTCACCCTCGCCCTCGCCTGGGCGGCCTTTCGCAGGATCGAACCATGAACCGGATCACCGCCCTTCCCCTTTCTCTTCCCCTCGCGCTCCTCCTCGCCCTCTCCGCCTGCAAGGAGGAAGGCGCCGCAAGCGCCATC
The DNA here is from genome assembly GCA_027030435.1 of Paracoccaceae bacterium. Lineage (GTDB taxonomy): Bacteria > Pseudomonadota > Alphaproteobacteria > Rhodobacterales > Rhodobacteraceae > WFVA01. The sequence continues at coordinate 3,276 of JALVEX010000158.1, read as the reverse complement.
CCCCCGCCCATCGAGCTCACCGAAGAGGCCGCGGGCCACTATTGCCAGATGATCATCCTCGAGCACGAAGGCCCCAAGGCGCAGGTGCATGTGGCCGGCTACCCGGATCCCTTCTGGTTTCCCCAGGTGCGCGATGGCCTCGCCTTCCTCAAATCCCCCGAGCAGCTCGGCGAGATCCTTGTTGTCTATGTGAACGACATGGGCGCGGCCAGAAGCTGGGCCGATCCGGGCGAGGGCAACTGGATCCGCGCCCGCGATGCCTTCTTCGTGGTGGGATCGGATGCGAAGGGTGGCATGGGCGCGCCCGAGATCGTGCCCTTCGCCACCCGCGAAGGGGCCGAGGCCTTCGCTCTGGAGCATGGCGGCAAGGTGATGACGCTCGATGAAATCCCGGTCGATGCCGTCCTTTCCCCCATCGATCTGACCAGCAGCACGACAGACACAACCGACACCTTGAAGACGGAGATCACTGAATGACCACCCGCAGGCGCTTTCTCACCATCATCGCAGGCGCGGCCGCCCTGCCCGCTCTCGGCCCGGCGGCCACCGCCTCACCCGCCCCTACGGCAGCCGCCCCCGCCCGCTGGCACGGGATCGCGCTTGGCGCTTCGGCCGAAATCCTGATCGCGCATGGAGATGGCGCGCGGCTTCTGAAACGCGCCGTCGGCGAGATCCGCCGCCTCGAGGGCATCTTCAGCCTCTACCGGCCCGAAAGCGCGCTTTCCCGGCTCAATCGCGAAGGCGGGCTTTCCAGCCCCCCCTTCGAACTGCTCGAACTGCTGACGATCGCGGGCAGCATTCACCGGCGCACCGAAGGCGCCTTCGATCCCACGATCCAGCCGCTCTGGGCGCTCCATGCGCAATGCGCAAGCCGGGGCCGCGTGCCGACCACCGCCGAAATCGCGGCCGCACGCGCACGCACCGGCTGGGAAAACCTGCGCCTTGAGGCCGGTTCCGTCAGCTTCCGCCGCCCCGCCATGAGCCTCACCCTCAACGGCATCGCCCAGGGCTATATCGCCGATCGCGTGGCCGCGATGCTGCGCCGCGAAGGCGTTGAAAACGTGCTGGTCAACGCCGGCGAGATCACCGCCCTCGGCGGCGGGCCCGATGGCAGCGGATGGCCCGTGGAAATCGCCGGAAGCAAGGCGCCCCCTCTCCCCCTGAAGGATCTTTCCATCGCCACCTCTGCCCCCCTCGGCACCACATTCGATGCCAGGGGGCGGCTCGGACATATCATCGATCCCCGCAGCGGCCGCCCCACCGCGCGCCAGGCGCAGGTGAGCGTGATCGCCCCCTCCGCCGCCGTGGCCGACGGCCTCTCCACCGCCTTCTGCCTGATGGAGAAAAGCCGCATCGACTCCACCCTGAACAGCGGGGAAAGGGCAATCGTCATGGCCTGAAGCCGCTGCCGCGCGCCGGCAGGCGATTGCACCTTGCCAAGCGCGCCCCGGCGCTGTCATCTGGCGGCATGGAAACCAGGGCCGCCCTCCACTCCCCCCGCAGCGCCACCGCCGGCATTCTCTGGATGGTGCTGACGGGGCTCAATTTCGTCGCCGTCACGGCGCTCGTGAAGCTCCTCGGCGGCGCCCTGCCCGCGGCCGAAAGCGCCTTCCTGCGCTATCTGCTGGGGCTCGTCTTCCTGCTGCCGATGATCCCCGCGCTCAGGCGCGCAAGGCTCGAGCGGCGCGCGCTCTCCCTCTTTGCCCTGCGCGGGCTCGTCCACGGGCTCGGCGTGATCCTGTGGTTCTACGCCATGACGCAGATCCCGATCGCCGAAGTCACCGCAATGAACTATCTCTCGCCGGTCTGGGTCACCCTCGGCGCGGCGCTCTTCCTCGGCGAACGCCTGGCGCTGCGCCGCCTCCTCGCCATCGCCGCCGCCTTCATGGGCGCGCTCCTCATCCTGCGCCCGGGCTTTCGCGAAATCTCCCCCGGCCATATCGCCATGCTCGGCACGGCGATGCTGTTTGCCGCCTCCTACCTGATCGCCAAGCGCATGTCGGGGCAGGTCAGCCCCGCGGTGGTGGTGGCGGCGCTCTCGCTCACCGTGCCCCTGGCGCTCGCCCCCTTCGCGCTTGCGCAATGGGTGCCCCCGAACATGGGCCAGCTCGCCCTCCTGTTCCTCGTCGCCGTCTTCGCCACCGCCGGCCATTTCACCATGACGCTTGCCTTCCGCGCCGCCCCGATCACCGTCACCCAGCCCGTCACCTTCCTGCAGCTTGTCTGGGCCACGGCGCTCGGCGCGCTGTTCTTCGCCGAACCGGTGGATGGCTGGGTGATCGCCGGCGGCAGCCTGATCCTCGCCGCCGTCAGCTTCATCACCTGGCGCGAAGCCATGCTGAAGCGTCAGGCGCCGCCCCCCGCCCCTCTCTGATCCTTCGCCTTGGCGGAAATACTCCCGGGGTGAATTGCCCCGCACGGGGCAAGAGGGGCAGGCAGCCCCTCCGCCCTGCCGGCTTCAGATCCCGTAGATCGCCCCGAATTTCGCCTCGAGATAGGAAAGCAGGGGCTCCACCTCCGGCGCCCGCCCGCCACAGGCGCGGGCGATCACCTCGCGCGGCTCATGGAGCCCGCCGTATCGCTGCACATGCGCGGCGAGCCATTCCGTGGCCGGCCCCGGATCGCCCGCCGAAAGCGCCGCATCGAGATCGGGCAGATCGGCGCGCATCGCCGCATGGAGGCAGCCCGCATAGACATTGCCGAGGCTGTAGGTCGGAAAATAGCCAAACAGCCCGACGGACCAGTGCACATCCTGAAGCACCCCGTTCGAGGGCCGGTCCACCCTGACCCCGAAATCCGCCTCGAAGCGTTCGTTCCAGGCCGCTTCCAGATCCGCCACCTCCAGTTCGCCCCGGATCATGGCGCGCTCGAGATCGAAGCGCAGCATGATGTGGAGATTGTATTGCACCTCGTCGGCCTCGGTGCGGATGAAGCCGGGCGTCACGCGGTTCACCGTGGCGAAGAACGCCTCCGCATCCGCCACGCCGATATTCCCGAAACCCGCGCGCATCCGCCCGAAAAGCCAGCCGGTGAAGGCGCGCGAGCGGCCGAGCTGATTTTCGAAGATGCGGCTCTGGCTTTCATGCACCCCCATGGAGACGCCCCGCCCGAGCGGGGTCAGCAGGTAGGCGCGGTCGATATGCTGCTCGTAGGCCGCGTGGCCCGTCTCGTGGATGGTGGAATAGATGCAGTTGAAGGGATCACGGGGATCGCTGCGGGTGGTGATGCGCACATCGAGCCCGCTTCCCGAACTGAACGGATGCACCGCGCGATCGA
>JALVEX010000157.1 GCA_027030435.1 Paracoccaceae bacterium | reverse complement strand
GAGATTTCTGTAAGGCGTGACGTGTTTCGTCTGGCGCGGGTGTTCACCATCTCGCGCGGCAGCCGCAGCGAGGCGCGGGTGCTGACGGTGCGGCTGCGCGATGGCGGGCATGAGGGGTGGGGCGAATGCGTGCCCTATGCGCGCTATGGCGAAACGCTGGAGAGCGTGGAGGCGGCGATTTCGGGATTGCCCGAGGGGATCACGCGCGAAGAGCTGCAGGAGGCGCTGCCGCCGGGAGCGGCGCGCAATGCCGTGGATTGCGCGCTGTGGGATCTGGAGGCGAAACGCGCCGGGCGGCGGGTGTGGGAACTGGCCGGCCTGCCCGCGCCCGGGCCGGTGATCACGGCTTTCACGCTTTCGCTGGATACGCCGGAGGCCATGCGCGAGCAGGCGGCGCGCAATGCCCATCGCCCGCTGCTGAAGATCAAGCTCGGCACGGCGGATGACATGCCCCGCCTCGAAGCGGTGCGGGCCGGGGCGCCGGATTCGGCGATCATCGTGGATGCCAATGAGGGCTGGAGCGCGGAGATCTATGCCGATCTTGCCCCGCATCTGGCGCGCCTCGGGGTGCGGATGGTGGAGCAGCCGCTTCCAGCGGGCGCGGATGACGCCCTGCGGGGGCTTGAGCGCCCTGTGCCCGTCTGCGCGGATGAATCCTGCCATGACCGCGCGAGCCTTGCGGGGCTTGCGGGCAAGTATGATCTCGTCAACATCAAGCTCGACAAGACGGGCGGGCTGACGGAAGCGATTGCGCTGAGGCGCGCGGCGGAAGCGGCGGGTTTCGGCATCATGGTGGGCTGCATGGTCGGCTCTTCGCTTGCGATGGCGCCAGCCACCTTGATCGCGCAGGGCGCTGCCTATACTGATCTCGACGGGCCGCTTCTTCTGGCGGAGGATCGCGAAGAGCCCCTGAGATATGATGATGCCGGCGTGCATCCGCCAGCGACACGGCTTTGGGGTTAGGAGAGAACCGGATGAGCAGAACCGTTTACGTGAATGGCGAATACCTTCCGGAGGAAGAGGCGAAGATCTCCATCTTCGACCGCGGCTTCCTGATGGCGGATGGTGTCTATGAGGTAACAAGCGTTCTGGATGGCAAGCTGATTGATTTCGAGGGCCATGCGAAGAGGCTCCAGCGATCGCTCGATGAGCTCGACATGCAAAGCCCCGTCAGCATGGATGAGCTTCTGGAGATCCACCGGGAGCTGGTGGCGAAGAACGGGATCGAGGAGGGGCTGGTCTATCTTCAGATCACCCGCGGCGCCCCGGCGGACCGCGATTTCGTTTTTCCCGATCCGGCCGAAACGCCGCCCACGATCGTGCTTTTCACCCAGAACAAGCCCGGCCTTGCCGAAAGCCCGGTAGCCCGGAAGGGCATCAAGGTCATCTCCATTCCCGATCTTCGCTGGCACCGGCGCGACATCAAGACGGTCCAGCTGCTCTATCCCTCGATGGGCAAGATGATGGCCAAGGCGGCGGGTGCGGATGATGCCTGGCTGGTGGAGGATGGCAAGGTGACGGAAGGCACCTCCAACAATGCCTATATCGTGAAGGGCGGCAAGATCATCACCCGTGAGCTTTCAAATGACATCCTGCACGGCATCACCCGCGCCGCGGTGCTGCGCTTTGCCCGCGAGGCGCAGATGGAGGTGGAGGAGCGCCCGTTCACCATCGAGGAGGCGCAGAGCGCGGACGAGGCCTTCATCACCTCGGCCAGCACCTTCGTGATGCCGGTGGTGGAAATAGACGGCGTGCCGCTTGGCAACGGCAAGCCCGGCCCGGTGGCGAAGCGGCTGCGCGAGATCTATCTGGAGGAAAGCCGGAAGGCGGCGGTCTGAATTTCTGCCGGCGCGGCTTCAGCCCTCTTCCTTGCCGACATTCTCCGCAAAGGCCTTTCGGAAGGCTTCCTGCTTCTCGGGGCTGGCTTCCTTCTGGTATTTCGCCTTCCACTCGCTGTAGGGCATGCCGTAGTAGATTTCGCGCGCCTCGTCTTTTGAAAGCTCAATGCCGCGCTCGGCCGCCGCTTCCTGATACCAGCGCGAAAGGCAGTTGCGGCAGAAGCCGGCGAGGTTCATCATGTCGATGTTCTGCACGTCGGGGCGGTCTTCCATCAGGTGCTTTCTGAGCCGGCGGAAGGCGGCGGCCTCGATCTCGATGCGGGTCTGTTCGTCCATCTTGCTTCCTTTCTTCAGATGCCGGTGCTTTCCAGCACTTCGGTGAGGATGGGGGCCAGGCGCTCGGCCCATTCCTTCTGCTGCTCTTCGGTGCGGATCAGATCGTTTCTGAGCTCGATCAGCGCATTAGGGCGGCCTTTCTGCAGGGCGTGGCGATCCACGCTGTCGCCCGGGAGGTGGCCGCCGTAGGGCTCGTTCTCGCCGACGCAGAGATCGGGCTCCTCGCGCAGGCGCGCCAGCAGCGGCGCGGCGAGGCGGGTATCGTCTGCATGCAGGATGCCGATGTGCCAGGGGCGGATGCCGTGGCCGTTGAGGCGTGGCGTGAAGCTGTGAACGGCCACGTAGATCGTATCATCGCGCCGCGCCGCGAGGCGGGCGAGCGCCTCGTGATAAGGGCGGTAGCAGCGGGTGAGGCGCTTCTCCAGCTCCTCCGGCCCGGCAAGGCGATTGGCGGGGATGATCGAGCCATCGTAGATCTTCATCAGGAGCGTCGGATCATCCTCGCCACGGTTGGGATCGATCACGAGGCGGGAAAAATTGGAGAGGATCACCGGCGCATCGAGAAGCTCGCCAAGCGCCAGGCTCACCCCGGCCGCGCCTACATCATAGGCGATGTGGCGCTCCATGTCTTCCGAAGGGAGGCCCAGATCCCCTCCATTGATGAAATCGGGCACGAAATTGCTCGCATGATCACAGGTAATCAGCCAGCGCGCCGGGCGATCCTCGCCGAAAATGTGATAGGGGTGGTATGTCATGACCGTTTTACTTATTGCTGTTGTGGCAATCCATAGGCCGAGGCGCGGCAAAGCGCCAGATGTTGTCGGATGCTATTTGGTGCATTCGGCTACGAGCCGCAAGGCGGAGTTGAACAAGATGAGGAACGAGGCAGGATGAAGCGCCTTCGCAATGTGAAGATCGTGGCCACGCTTGGCCCGGCATCGAGCGATTACGAGATGATCCGCGCGCTGTTCGAGGCGGGGGCGGATGTTTTCCGGCTCAACATGAGCCATGGAAGCCATGAAGAGCAGGCCGCGCGTTACGAGATCATCCGCCGGATCGAGAAGGAAACCGGCAGGCCGATTGCCGTTCTTGCGGATCTTCAGGGGCCGAAGCTCAGGGTGGGTGTGTTCGCCAAGGGGCCGGTGCAGCTTGAGGAAGGGCAGGAGTTCCGTCTCGATCTCGATCCTGCGTCCGGTGACGAAACCCGTGTGCAGCTGCCTCATCGCGAGATTTTCCAGGTGCTGAAGCCGGGGGCGCATCTGCTTGTAAATGACGGCAAGATCCGCCTGCGGGTGGAAGAGAGTGACGAGGCCTCGGCACACACGATCGTTGAGGTGGGAGGCACAATTTCGGATCGCAAGGGGGTGAATGTGCCCGATGTGGTGCTGCCACTCGCCGCGCTCAGCGAAAAGGACCGCGAAGATCTGGAATTTGCGTGCGAACTCGGGGTGGATTGGCTGGCGCTTTCCTTCGTGCAGCGGCCGAAGGATGTGGAAGAGGCGCGTGACCTCGCGCGGGGCCGCGCGGCGATCCTTTCCAAGATCGAGAAGCCTGCGGCCGTGATGGCCTTTGAGGATATCCTGAGGGTATCGGACGGGATCATGATCGCGCGCGGCGATCTCGGGGTGGAACTGCCGGTGGAAAGCGTGCCGCCGATCCAGAAGCGGCTCGTGCGCGCCTGCCGCAGCGCCGGCAAGCCGGTGATCGTGGCCACCCAGATGCTTGAAAGCATGATCGAGAGCCCGGTGCCCACCCGTGCCGAAGTTTCGGATGTGGCCACCGCCATCTACGAGGGCACGGATGCGGTGATGCTGAGCGCGGAATCGGCTGCCGGGAAATATCCGGTGGAGGCCGTGCGCACCATGAACAACGTGGCGATCGAGGTCGAGAGCGATCCCAATTATCGCGAGATCATCGAGGCTGCGCGCAAGATCGATCGCAAATCGGTGGCTGACGGAATCGTCTCTGCTGCCCGCGAGATCGCCGAAACGACCGATATCAAGGTGATCTGCTGCTTCACCCAATCCGGCACCACCGCCCTTCGTGCCGCGCGCGAGCGCCCGAGCGTGCCGATCATCGCGCTTACGCCCCTGATCGATACCGCCCGCAGATTGTGCCTGAGCTGGGGGGTGAATTGTGTTCAGTCCGGTTCGGTCGAACGTTTCAAGATGGCGGTTGTAGCCGCGGCGCGCGCGGCGCGCGAGAGCGGGCTCGCCAGCGAGCGCGATCAGATCGTGGTTACCGCCGGTGTGCCTTTCAACATTCCCGGAACCACGAATATCCTCAGGGTTGCGCCATGTGACGAAAGGTTGATTTTCAGCGCTGATCCGGAGTAATGCAATAAATCATATGTGCCCGAGGTATTGTGTATGGATGCGGATCTTTTCTTTGTTACCGGGTTCTTTGTGGCTCTTCTGGCATTCCCCGCCTTGGTAAGCGCATTTTCGGAGGGGCGCTCGCCGCGCGGCGCGGCAATCCTCGTGATGGTCGGCGGAGGGCTTATCGCCCTCGCGGTATCTCGCCATCCTGGCGGCTACGGCATCGAGGATCTGCCTGATGCCATGCGCAATGTATGGAATCGATATGTGAGATAGCGGACAGGCGCGATTTCGCCTTGCCAGAGCGTTGCATGCGCCTTATAGAGCCCACTCCACAGCGCGGCCGGCCCGGGAGGCATGCCGAGTCGCGCTTCATGACCGCCCGAAGAAGAGGAGACGGAAATGCCCAAGATGAAGACGAAATCGAGCTGCAAGAAGCGGTTCAAGATCACGGCCTCGGGCCGCGTCAAGGCCGGCCAGGCCGGCAAGCGCCACGGCATGATCAAACGCTCCAACAAGTTCATCCGCAAGGCTCGCGGCACCACGGTGCTCTCGAAGCCCGACGAGAAGATCATCAAGAAAATGATGCCCTACGGCGACTGAGGGACTGAGGAGAAAAGATCATGGCACGTGTAACATCCGGGAAAGTCACCCACGCCCGTCACAAGAAGATCATCAAGGCCGCCAAGGGCTACTACGGCCGGCGCAAGAATACTTTCCGCACCGCCAAGCAGGCCGTGGACAAGGCCAACCAATACGCCACCCGCGACCGCAAGCAGCGCAAGCGCAATTTCCGCGCGCTTTGGATCCAGCGCATCAATGCGGCCGTGCGCGAGCGTGATGCGGAGCTGACCTATTCGCGCTTCATCAACGGCCTCACAAAGGCCGGTATCGAGGTGGATCGCAAGGTGCTTGCCGATCTCGCCGTGCATGAGCCCGAAGCCTTCGGCGCCATCGTAGAAAAGGCAAAAGCCGCACTCGCCTGATAGCAATCAGCGACGAGGGACAGGAGAACCGCGCGGACCAATGAAGGCCGCGCGGTTTTTTCATGCTTTTCAGCCATGGGCCCTTGACCTCGATAGGATATGCGCATAAGTGCATATGCGTTATTACGCATATGCGGAAAGGTTGAAACATGGCGCTTGAAATATTGCAGGCTCTGGCCGAACCCACCCGCCTCGCAGTGATGACCCTCTTGTGGGACGGGCGGGAATATTGCGTTTGCGAACTGATGGAGAGGCTTGATGCGACCCAGTCTCGCATGTCGCGCCACATGCAGGCCCTGAAACAGGCCGGGCTGGTGAAGGATCGGCGTGATGCGCAATGGGTGCGCTACCGCCGTAATCCCGACATGCCGGCAGAGATCGAAGCCCTTGTGGAAGCAGCCGTCAGACTGGCGGCAAAGGAACAAAGGAAAGCAGCATGACAGATACAACCGGCGAAAGCTGCAAGATCGCAGCCGCCCCCGCCCCGAAATCTGACAAACCGGCGTGGATGTGGCATACCGCCGTTATTGGCGGGCTGGTGCTCTGGTTTCTGATTTACCGGCAGTTGCCCGCGCTTTCGGAATGGCTCACTTCGCTTCTGCCGATCGAGCGTGACAGCCACCTCGGCGATGCGGTGGCCTTCTTCCTCTATGATGTGCCCAAGATCCTGATGCTGCTCTCGCTCATCGTTTTCGTGATGGGGGTGGTGCGCAGCTTCTTCTCGCCCGAAAAGACGCGGGCGCTGCTTTCGGGCAAGCGGGAGGGCGTTGGCAATGTGATGGCGGCGCTTCTCGGTATCCTGACGCCTTTCTGTTCCTGCTCGGCGATCCCGCTCTTCATCGGCTTCATTTCCGCCGGCGTGCCGCTTGGTGTGACGTTTTCATTCCTGATCGCGGCCCCGATGGTCAATGAGGTCGCGGTGTTCCTGCTCTGGGGGCTGGTCGGCTGGAAGGTGGCAATGATCTATCTCGTATTCGGCCTGCTGATCGCCATTTTCGCCGGGATCGTGATCGGACGTCTGCATCTGGAGGGCTGGCTTCAGGACTGGGTGCGCGAAATCCACACCGGCGCTGCCATGCCCGCTGCGCATGATGAAAACATCACCATGGTTGATCGTTATCGCCAGGGGCTGGAATCGGTGCGCGAGATCGTGGGCAAGGTCTGGATCTGGATCCTTGTCGGGATCTCGCTCGGCGCCTTCATTCATGGTTATGTGCCTCAGGAAACCCTGGTGCAGCTCATGGGCAAGGACGCCTGGTGGTCGGTTCCCGCTGCGGTGGCGCTCGGCATCCCGATGTATTCCAATGGAGCCGGCATGATCCCTGTTGTCGAGGCCCTGCTGGCCAAGGGCGCGGCGCTTGGCACGGTGCTCGCCTTCATGATGAGCGTGATCGCGCTTTCGCTGCCGGAAATACTGATCCTGCGCAAGGTGCTGAAAACCAGGCTGATACTCACCTTTGTCGGGGTCGTCGGCACCGGTATCCTGCTCGTGGGTTTCCTGTTCAACCTGATATTCTGAAACATCGAAGGAGTGAGAAACATGAAGAAAGTGAAAGTATATGGCCCCGGCTGCAAACGCTGTGAGACCTTGGCCGGGATGGTGGAAGATGCGGCGGCGCGCCTCGGCCAGGAAGTCGAGGTGGAGAAGGTCACCGATTACGCCGAAATCGCCATGGCAGGGGTTGTTTCGACGCCGGGGCTTTCCGTGGATGGCAAGCTTGTCCATGCCGGGGGCCTGCCCGAACAGGGCGATGTCGATGCCTGGATCGGGGCCTGAGCATCTTGCAATCGCCGCAGCGGGGCGCTAGCAGGTTCTGAACGTCAGGTTTGGAGCCAGGGCATGGAAGAACTGCGGCAGAAATACCTTGAAGCGATTGCGGGCGCGGCTGATGAGGCCGCGCTCGAAGCCGTTCGGGTGCAGGCGCTCGGAAAGAAGGGCGAGATCAGCCTGAAGATGCGTGAGCTTGGCAGGATGAGCCCGGAGGAGCGCAAGGTGGCCGGGCCGGCGCTCAATGCCCTGAAGAACGAGATCAACTCGGCAATCGCGGCGCGCAAGGCGGCCCTTGAGGATGCCGCGCTGGAAGAGCGCCTGCGCGGGGAATGGCTGGATGTCACCCTGCCGGGGCGCCCGCGGCCGCGCGGCTCGGTGCACCCGGTAAGCCAGGTGACGGAGGAGATCACGGCCATCTTCGCAGATCTCGGCTTCAAGGTCGCCGAAGGCCCGCAGATCGAAACCGACTGGTACAATTTCGATGCCCTCAACATCCCGCCTCATCACCCGGCGCGTCAGGAGTTCGATACCTTCTACATGCACCGCGCGCCCGGCGATGACCGCCCGCCGCATGTGCTGCGCACCCACACGAGCCCCGTGCAGATCCGCGCCATGGAAAAGGAAGGGGCGCCGATCCGGGTAATCGCGCCTGGGCGTGTCTATCGCTCCGATTACGATCAGACGCACACGCCCATGTTCCATCAGGTGGAGGGGCTGGCGATCGATCGCGATATATCGATGGCCAATCTCAAATGGGTGCTGGAGGAATTCTTCGCCGCTTTCTTCGGCATCGACGGCATCAAGACCCGCTTTCGCGCTTCCCATTTTCCCTTCACCGAGCCCTCTGCCGAGGTTGATATCCAGTGCTCCTGGGTGAACGGCCAGCTTCGCATCGGCGAGGGCGACGGCTGGATGGAGGTGCTGGGCTCAGGCATGGTGCATCCCAAGGTGCTCGAGGCTGCAGGAGTGGATCCCTCTCAGTGGCAGGGATTTGCCTTCGGCATGGGCATCGATCGCCTCGCCATGCTGAAATACGGCATCCCGGATCTACGCGCCTTCTTCGACAGCGATCTGCGCTGGCTCAGGCATTACGGCTTTGCGGCGCTTGACGTGCCAACGCTGCACGGAGGGGTCAGCGATTGATCGATTTGCTCCCGCCCGGGCGCATGAACACCGCAGTGCCAACCTTTTTCAGACCATTAACATTGCTGCAGCCAAGCCTGCCAAACGGCGTTTCGACGCTCTTGGCCCTGCAGGCGGAGAGCTTGCCCGAGATCGTCTGAATCTCTGTCGGCGATCCCGTGTGATCCCGATTGTTATCAATCAACCCGAAAACCGCACCACTGAAAAGCAGCAGAATCCCTGCCACCAGCCGCATGTTGCAGTTCTTAACAAATCTTATCATTTTTCGGCCTCGCAATGAGCGCCCACCAATTCCCCGGCGCAAATCATTCACTGAAAAGCGGCGGAATTTCGTCAAAATCTAATTGATTTGATGCATTTTTCCCTTATGCAGCGCCCCGCCTCTTGGATCGGATCAAGGCATGAGGTATGAGCGGCGGGAATGCGGATCAGAAGGAAATGTTCCATGAAATTCACCCTTTCCTGGCTGAAGGATCATCTCGATACGGATGCGAGCGTGAGCGAGATCGCAGAAACGCTCACCGATCTCGGCCTTGAGGTGGAGGAAATCGTCAATCCGGCCGAAACGCTTGCGGGCTTCACCATCGGGCGGGTGGTGAAGGCCGAAAAGCATCCCGATGCCGATCGCCTCCGCGTATGCCAGGTGGAAACGGATGAGGGCGTGAAGCAGATCATCTGTGGCGCGCCCAACGCGCGAGAGGGGATCACGGTGGTTGTCTGCAAACCGGGGCAGTATATCCCCGGTATCGATACCACGATACAGGTGGGCAGGATACGCGGCGTCGAGAGCCACGGCATGATGGCCTCGGAGCGCGAGCTCGAGCTTTCGGACGAGCATGACGGTATCATCGAGCTCCCTTCCGGCGAGGTGGGGGAAAGCTTCGCGGCCTGGCTGGCCGAGCATGAGCCGGCAAAGGTCGATCCGGTGATCGAGATCGCCATCACACCGAACCGCCCCGATGCGCTGGGCGTGCGCGGCATCGCCCGGGATCTGGCCGCGCGCGGGCTCGGGAAGCTGAAGCCTCTCGATGAGGTGACGGTGAAGGGGCGGTTCGAAAGCCCGGTCAAGGTCGGTATCAATGATGATACCCGCGACGGCTGCCCCCTTTTCATGGGGCGTCTCATCCGCGGGGTGAAGAATGGCCCTTCGCCGCAATGGCTTCAGGATCGCCTGCGCGCCATTGGCCTCAGGCCCATTTCGGCCCTTGTCGATATCACCAATTTCTTTACTTACGATCTCAATCGCCCGCTGCATGTGTTTGATGCGGCGAAAGTGAAGGGTGATCTTCGGGTGCATCGCGCCAGGGGCGGCGAAAGGCTCGTCGGGCTGGATGAGAAGGAATACGAGTTCGCCCCCGGCATGATGGTGATTTCCGATGAGGCAGGCGTTCAGAGCATCGGCGGCATCATGGGCGGATTGCCGACAGGCGTGACGGAAGAAACCACCGATGTTTTCCTCGAAGCCGCGCTCTGGGATCCGATCGAGATCGCGAAAACGGGCCGCGCCCTCAAGATCAGTTCCGATGCCCGCTACCGCTTCGAGCGGGGCGTGGATCCGGCCTTCAACGCGCCCGGCCTCGAACTGGCCACGAAGATGATTCTCGATCTGTGCGGGGGCGAGGCGAGCGAGGTGGTGCAGGCGGGGGAGGAGCCCGAATGGCGCCGCGCCTACCGGCTGGATACCGATCGCGTGCAATCTCTCGTGGGGATGGAGATTCCGGCTAAAGAGCAGCGCCGCACCCTCGAAGCGCTCGGCTTCCGGCTTGAGGGCGACATGGCGCATGTGCCTTCCTGGCGGCCCGATGTGCAGGGCGAGGCGGATCTGGTGGAGGAAGTGGCGCGCGTGGCTTCGCTTACGAAGCTCGAGGGCAAGCCGCTCGCGCGCCCGCATGAGGGCGTGGCGCGCCCGATTCTCACCCCGATGCAGAAGCGCGAGATGCGCGCGCGCCGTCAGGCGGCGGGCCTTGGCTACAACGAATGCGTGACCTACAGCTTCATCGATCGTGCGAGCGCCGAAATGTTTGGCGGCGGCGAAGATGCCACCATGCTGGAAAACCCGATCTCGAGCGAGATGAGCCACATGCGCCCCGATCTTCTGCCCGGCCTCCTGCAGGCAGCGGCGCGCAACCAGGCGCGCGGTTTCATGGATCTGGCGCTGTTCGAGGTCGGCCCGGTTTTCACGGGTGGAGCGCCGGGCGACGAGCAGCAGCACATCACCGGCCTTCTCGTTGGTGCGGCGGGCCCGCGCGATCCGCACGGCAGCCGGCGTGCGGTGGATATCTATGACGCCAAGGCGGATGCCGAGGCCGTGCTGGCCGCGATCGGTGCGCCGGCGAAGGCGCAGATCCTGCGCGATGTGCCGGGCTGGTGGCACCCCGGCCGGGCCGGGCGGATCTGCCTCGGGCCGAAGAAAACCTTGGCCGTTTTCGGTGAAATTCACCCGAAAATCCTGAAGGCGATGGGTGTGAAGGGGCCGGCGGTGGCCTTTACCGTCTATCTTGAAGAGCCGCCGCTGCCGCGCCGCAAGGGGGCGACCCGCGCCGCGCTGAAGCTCAGCGATCTGCAGGCGGTCGAGCGCGATTTTGCCTTCGTCGTTGATCGCGATGTAGAAGCTCTGAAGCTCGTGAATGCCGCCGCAGGCGCCGACAAGGCCCTGATCGAGAGCGTGCGGGTATTTGATGAATTCATCGGTGGTTCACTTGGTGAAGGCCGCAAATCGCTGGCAATCACCGTGCGCCTGCAGCCGCGCGAGAAAACCCTCACCGAGGAAGAGATCGAAGCGGTGAGCCGGAAGATCATCGAAAAGGTCACCAAGGCCACCGGGGGCACGCTGCGCGGATAGTATTGCGTAGTCGGCAGCTTCGCCTGGCTTTGCTCCAGAAGATCGAATGCCAGGCGTATGCGCCGGCTGGTAAACAGCTCCCGGCGCGTGACGAGCCAGATCGGGCCTTGGCAGGGGAGTGCAGGGCTGGAAATTGAAAATCCCCCGGAACGCGCCCATATCTGGAGCATGTTCAGGAATCGCGAAGAAGCTGGCGAGGCACTCGCCGAACGGCTTGCCGCCCTTGCCCCGAAGGATCCGGTAATCCTGGCTTTGCCGAGGGGCGGCGTGCCGGTGGCGCTGCCCGTTGCGCGCGCGCTGAAGGCGCCGCTTGATCTCCTCTTGGTGCGCAAGATCGGCATGCCGGGGCGCGAGGAGGTGGCGGCCGGGGCGATCGTGGATGGCTCGCCGCCGCAGATCGTTTTCAACGAAGGCCTGCTGCGCGCCACCGGGCTGAGGCGCGAGGATTTTGCCGAACAGATTCGCAAGAAGCTGGCCGAGATCGCAAAGCGCCGGGAGCGCTGGCTTGGCGGGCGCGGGCATGTGCCCGTGAAAGGGCGCACGGCAATCGTGGTGGATGACGGCATCGCGACAGGCGCCACGATGCGTGCGGCGCTTGCAGCGCTGCGAAAGCGCGAACCGGGCGAGATCATCCTTGCCGTGCCCGTGGCTGCCCCCGATGCACTGGCCGAGATAGAGCCGCTCGTTGATCGGATCGTGGTGCTCGAAACCCCGCGCCCCTTTCTCGCAGTTGGCGCGCATTACATTGACTTCAGCCAGGTTGATGATGATGAAGTGACGGAAATGCTGAAAAGCGCCAATGCAAGGGAAGGGGATGGCGAATGAAGCTGAATGTCTATCTGGCCGGCGAAATTCATACAGACTGGCGCGAGCGGATCATCGAAGCCGCGCGTGATCTGCCCGTTACCTTCACGGCCCCGGTAACGGATCACGATGCCAGCGATGATTGTGGGGTTGCGATCCTCGGGCCCGAGACGGACAAGTTCTGGCACGATCACAAGGGGGCGAAGATCAACGCGATCCGCACCCGCAAGGCGATCGATGATGCCGATGTGGTGGTGGTGCGCTTTGGCGAGAAATACAGGCAGTGGAACGCGGCGTTCGATGCGGGTCAGGCAGCCGCGCTCGGCAAATCGCTGATCGTCCTGCAGCCGCCCGAGCACGATCACGCCCTGAAGGAAGTGGACGCCGCCGCCCAGGCCGTGGCGCGCACGCCCGAACAGGTGGCCCAGATCCTGCGATATGTGCTGACGGGCGAACTGCCGGGCTGACGCTCAGAGCGCACCGAGCTTCTCTAGCCCTGCCTGCACGGCCGGGCGGGCAAGGAAGCGATCGAGATAGGCCGGCACGTTTGATAGCTCCTTCCAGCCCACGAGATCGCTCGCACTGGGGATGCGAATAACGGGGCGAAGCCAGGGCGCGATGGCCATGTCGGCGATGGTATATTCATTCCCCATCACCCATTCGCGGCCTTCAAGGCGC
>JALVEX010000156.1 GCA_027030435.1 Paracoccaceae bacterium | reverse complement strand
TCGAAAGCGCCGAGGCGCTTCTTGCGCGCGCCGATGCGGCCTTTCCCGGTGACGCGCAGATCGCCTTCGAACGGGGCAATCTGAAGGGTGCGATGCGCCGCTACGAGGAAGCGCTTGCCTTCTACGGGAAGGGCCTCGCAGCTTCGCCCCGCAATCCCGCGCTCCTGCACGCCGCCGCCATCGCCAGCCAGCGCCTCGGCCGGCTCGATGAGGCGCTGGCCCTGGCGCAAAAGGCCCACGCCGCCGATCCCGGCAATGCCGGCACGCTCCTCCTGATCGCCACGATCAGCGAAAGGCGCGGACAGACGCAAGACGCCATAGACGCTTACGAGAAGGCCCTCCTGCTCGCCCCCGAAAGCTGGCTTGTCCGAAACAATCTCGCCGCCCTCCTCACGCCCCGCGATCCCGCCCGCGCGGTGGCGCTGGCGCGCAAGGCCGTTGCCGCCTCGGGCGGGAAGGAAGAGGTGCGCGATACACTTGGCTGGGCGCTCTTCCAGGCCGGGCAAGGCGAAGAGGCGCGCGAAATCTTCGAGCGCCTCGCCGGTGAAAACCCGGAAAATGCCAAGGCCTTCTTCCGCCTCGGCATGATCCTGAAGGCCGAAGGCGATACCGCGGGCGCGCGCCGCGCGCTTGAACGCGCCCTCGCGCTTGCCCCGGAGGCTTCTTTTGCCCCTCAGGCCGAAAAGGCGCTCGCCGATCAATGATCCCTGCGGCCCCGGAGGGCCACGCCAAGTTGAATTTACCGCGTTTCGCCGGGCTGTTAGGCTTCTTTCACGGTTTCACAGGGAGAGCCCGTGAATGTTCAGCAGGGTTGCATCCGCCATCGGGCGCAGGCTCGCGCATTTTCTCGAAAGGGAAAGGCCGGGCTACACGGCCTTTTCCGTCATCCCTCTCGATCGCCTCGAAGCCGCGCTGCGGCCGGGCGATGTGCTCCTTGTCGAGGGCAATTCGCGCATCTCTTCCGCGATCAAGTATCTCACCCATTCGACCTGGTCCCATTCCGCCTTCTATGCGGGGGGCGATGACCCTGCGGCGGTTCTGATCGAAGCCGATCTCGAAAACGGCGTGCAGGCGGTTTCGCTGGCGCGGTATGCCCATCTCAATACCCGGATCTGCCGCCCCGTCGGGCTTGCGGATGCCGATTGCCGCAAGGTGATCGCCCATATGCGCCGGAGCATCGGGCGCAGCTACGATCTGCGCAACGTGTTCGATCTGATGCGCTACCTCCTGCCCAATCCGCCGGTGCCCCAGCGCTGGCGGCGGCGCATGCTCGAGCTCGGCTCGGGCGATCCCACCCGCGCCATCTGCTCGACCCTGATCGCCGAGGCCTTCCAGAGCGTGCGCTATCCGATCCTGCCCGAACTGCCCGAGGATTGCCCTGAGGACTGCCGCGAGGAGGTGCTGCGCATCCGCCACCATTCCCTGTTTGCGCCGCGCGATTTCGATCTCTCGCCCTATTTTCGGATCGTCAAACCCACGATCGAGGAGGGCTTCGATTATCGACGCCTGACATGGGAAGATCGCCGGGAAGCGCCACCGCCGCCAGTGGCACCATCACCGTGCCGGCCGCCGGATCCGCCGCGAAAAGCCTGAAAACGGCCGGAAACCAGCCGGAAAACAGGGCTGCACGGCCTCTCAGGTTGACTCTTCGCGCCAAAAGCGTAAGACCACAGCTAATCGAAGGAA
This sequence comes from Paracoccaceae bacterium, assembly GCA_027030435.1. Taxonomy (GTDB): domain Bacteria; phylum Pseudomonadota; class Alphaproteobacteria; order Rhodobacterales; family Rhodobacteraceae; genus WFVA01. The sequence continues at coordinate 1,997 of JALVEX010000156.1, read as the reverse complement.
AGCATCAATCCGGATGCGGGGCCGCGAAGAAAAGCGGCAAGATGAAATGCCGTAACACGCGGAACCACATGACAAAATTCTCAGATCTCGATCTCGATCCCAAGGTCCTCAAGGCGGTTGAAGAAGCCGGCTACGAAACCCCGACGCCGATCCAGGCCGGTGCCATCCCCCCCGCCCTCGAAGGGCGCGACGTTCTGGGCATCGCCCAGACGGGCACCGGAAAGACGGCCGCCTTCACCCTGCCCGTCATCACCCGACTGCAAAAGGGGCGGGCGCGCGCGCGCATGCCCCGCTCGCTGGTGCTCGCCCCCACCCGCGAGCTTGCCGCCCAGGTGGCCGAGAATTTCGACATCTACGCAAAATACACAAAGCTCACCAAGGCGCTCCTGATCGGGGGCGTCAGCTTCAAGGAGCAGGATCGTCTGATCGATCGTGGCGTGGACGTGCTGATCGCCACCCCGGGGCGCCTGCTGGATCACTTCGAACGCGGCAAGCTCCTGCTCACGGGCGTGCAGATCATGGTGGTGGACGAGGCCGACCGCATGCTCGACATGGGCTTCATCCCCGATATCGAGCGCATCTTCAAGCTCACCCCCTTCACCCGCCAGACGCTCTTCTTCTCCGCCACCATGGCGCCCGAGATCGAGCGCATCACCAATACCTTCCTCTCCGCCCCGGTGAAGGTGGAAGTGGCGCGCGCCGCAACCACGGGCGAAAACATCGAACAGGGGGTGGTGATGTTCCGCCCCTCAAGGCGCGATCGCGCCGCTGCGGCGAAGGAAAAGCGCGCCCTTCTGCGCGCCCTGATCGAGGGCGAGGGCGAGGGCTGCTCCAATGCCATCATCTTCTGCAACCGCAAGGCGGATGTGGACGTGGTGGCGAAATCGCTGAAGAAACACGGCTACAAGGCCGAGCCCATACACGGCGATCTCGAGCAATCGCGCCGCATGGAGGTTCTGCAGGGCTTTCGCGATGGCACCATCCCCTTCCTTGTCGCCTCGGACGTGGCCGCGCGCGGGCTCGACATCCCCAACGTGAGCCATGTGTTCAATTACGACGTGCCGAGCCATGCGGAGGATTACGTGCACCGCATCGGGCGCACCGGGCGCGCGGGGCGTTCGGGCAAGGCGCTGATGATCTGCGCGCCCCAGGACGAAAAGAACCTCGCCGCGATCGAGCGGCTGGTGAAGCAGGAAATCCCGCGCCTGCCCAACCCCCTCGAAGCGGGTGGCGGGAGCGATGCCGGCGGCAAGGAAGGCTCCGCGACCGAGGCATCCGCATCCGAGACATCCGGGCCCGAGGAACCCTCAGCCGGCAGGGCGGGCGAAGAGGAACAGGGCGCGCGCAGGCAAAGGCGCAGGCGCCGCCCCCGCAGCCGGCGCAGGGGTGAGGATGAAGCCAGGCCCGCCCGTGAGGAAACCGACCGCGAAGAAAGCGCCGGTGAGGAAACCGCCAGCGCGGAAGCGGTGAACACGCCCGGCAGGGAGAGCGGAGAAGAGGAAGGCACACGCCCAGCATCACATGGCGAGGCGCCGCGAAAAGCGCAGGAGCGCACCCCGCGGAGCGGGCATAAGAAGCGCGGCCGCCAGGAGCACGGCGGGCAGCGCAAAGGTGATGGGCAACGCAAGAGCGGGGGGCAGCGCAAGGGCGGCGGCAAATCCGTTGTCGGAATGGGAGATCACATGCCCGATTTCATCGCCCGCAGCTTCTCCGAACGCAACGAACCCTGATCTCCCTGCGCCAATCCGGCGATGCTGCATCAAGGCCGGCAGGATCGCCGGGTGAATGAGGCAAGGCGCGGGCCCATGCTTTCTGCTGTGCATGGAACATCAGGAGCAAGCCGAGCCTCCGTCCGCCCCCGCCTATGCCATCGTTCAGACCGAACCGGGACAGCCTGCACCACCTCGCAGCCAGCCCCGCCCCCGCGCAGCCCGTGGCAGCGAACGGAAGCATGATCGCAGAAACGGTGCCCTCCACCATGCCGGCTGATCATCAAA
>JALVEX010000155.1 GCA_027030435.1 Paracoccaceae bacterium | reverse complement strand
AGTTCCTCGCCTATCTCTCCACCCCCGAGGTGCAGGCCTGGTGGCATCAGGAAACCGGCTATGTTCCGATCACCACCGCCGCCTACGAGCTTTCCAAGTCGCAAGGCTTCTATGAGAAGAATCCGGGCACGGATACGGCGATCAAGCAGCTCAGCCTGAATACCCCCACGCCCAATTCGCGCGGCATTCGCCTCGGCAACTTCGTGCAGATCCGTGACGTGATCAACGAGGAGCTCGAAGCGCTCTGGGCCGGCGACAAGACGGCGAAAGAGGCCATGGATTCGGCCGTGGAGCGGGGCAATGTGCTCCTGCGCAAGTTCGAGCGCACCGTGGCCAAGTAAGGCTCAGTGAAAGAACCATGCCCGCAGGCACGGCTTGCGGGCATGGTGCTCCCGGCCCTCCAAATCAGCCCGGAAAAACAGCAAGATGCTCAAGCGCGTCCACTTTCCCCCCTCGCTCCTGCCCTATCTGCTGGTCGCCCCTCAGGTGGCGATCACGCTGATTTTCTTCATCTGGCCGGCGAGCCAGGCGCTCTACCAATCCTTTCTGATCGAGGATGCCTTCGGCCTCAGCACCGAATTCGTGTGGTTCGAGAATTTCATCGCCCTGTTCAAGGATCCGATCTATGTGGAAACCTTCTGGCGCACGGCCTATTTCTCGCTCGCCGTGGCGGGGCTTTCGATGGGGCTTGCGCTGGTGCTCGCGGCCTTCGCCGATCGCGTAGTGCGCGGCGCAACCTTCTATCGCACGCTCCTGATCTGGCCCTATGCGATCGCCCCGGTGCTGGCGGGGGCGCTCTGGGTGTTCATGTTCAATCCCACGCTCGGCATCGTGGCCTATGCGCTCGATGCAATGGGGATCGAGTGGAACCACAAGCTCAACGGCAGCCAGGCCATGCTCCTGGTGATCATGGCCGCCGCCTGGAAGCAGGTGGCCTACAATTTCCTGTTTTTCCTCGCCGCCATGCAATCGATCCCGAAATCGGTGATCGAGGCGGCGGCGATCGATGGCGCGGGGCCGCTGAAGCGCTTCTGGACGATCATCTTCCCGCTCATCACCCCCACCACCTTCTTCCTCCTCGTCGTCAACATGGTCTATGCCTTCTTCGATACTTTCGGCATCATCCATGCCGTCACCCAGGGCGGGCCGGCGAATGCAACCACGATCCTCGTTTACAAGGTCTATAACGATGGTTTCGTGGGGCTTGATCTGGGCAGTTCGGCGGCGCAATCGGTGATCCTCATGGTGATCGTGATCGCGCTCACGGTGGTGCAGTTCCGCTTCATCGAGAAACGGGTGGAATACTGATGATCGAGAATCGCCCCTTCCTCAATATCCTCACCCATCTGGTGATGATCCTCGGCATCGCGATGATCGCCTTCCCGATCTGGATCACCTTCGTTGCCGCCAGCCACGATCCGATCCGCATGACCCAGGTGCCCCTGCCGCTGCTGCCCGGCGATCAGTTCTTCATCAACATGAAGAACACCCTTTTCGGCCGCGGGCTTTCGGGCACCGAGATCGCGCCGGTGTGGCTGATGATGCTGAACAGCCTCGTGATGGCGCTCTCGATCGCCATCGGCAAGATCGTGATCTCGCTGCTGTCGGCCTTTGCCATCGTCTATTTCAGGTTTCCCTTCCGCATGGGTTTCTTCTGGCTGATCTTCATCACCCTGATGCTGCCGGTGGAGGTGCGCATCCTGCCCACCTTCCAGGTGGTGGCCGATCTCGGGCTTCTGAACAGCTATGCAGGCCTCTCCCTGCCGCTCATCGCCTCGGCCACGGCCACCTTCATGTTTCGCCAGGTGTTCCTCACCATCCCCGACGAGATGCTCGAAAGCGCCCGCATCGACGGCGCCGGGCCGATGCGCTTCTTCTGGGATATCCTGATCCCGCTTTCGCGCACCAATATCGCTGCGCTGTTCGTGATCCTGTTCATCTACGGCTGGAACCAGTATCTCTGGCCGCTCCTGATCACCACCGATACCAGCATGACGACCATCGTCATGAGCATCAAGCAGATGCTGGAGAGCGCCGAGCAAAGCCCCGAGTGGAACATCATCATGATGACGGCGCTCCTGGCGATGCTGCCGCCGATCCTGGTTGTGGTGTTCATGCAGAAACTCTTCGTCAAGGGTCTGACGGAAACCGAAAAGTAACGGAAAAGAAAAGAAGAAAATGGCAGAACTGATCCTGAAAGACCTCCACAAATCCTACGGCGGCACGGAAGTGCTGCACGGGATAAGCGGCGATATCGGGGATGGTGAATTCGTGGTGATCGTCGGCCCTTCGGGCTGCGGGAAATCCACGCTCCTGCGCATGATCGCGGGGCTTGAAAGCATCACCTCTGGCGAAGTGCGCATCGGGGGGCGGGTGGTCAACGATCTCGAGCCGGCCGAGCGCGATATAGCCATGGTGTTTCAGAACTACGCGCTCTATCCGCACATGACGGTGCGCCAGAACATGGCCTATGGCCTGAAGATCCGCGGCCTGCCGAAGGCGGAGATCGAGCGTCGGGTGAACGAGGCGGCCGACATTCTGGAAATCCGCCAGTATCTCGATCGCAAGCCGCGCCAGCTTTCGGGCGGGCAGCGCCAGCGGGTGGCGATGGGGCGCGCCATCGTGCGCGAGCCGGAGGTCTTCCTGTTTGACGAGCCGCTGTCAAATCTCGATGCCAAGCTCAGGGTGCAGATGCGCCTCGAGATCCGCAAGCTTCAAGAGCGCCTTGGCGTCACCAGCGTTTACGTGACCCACGATCAGGTGGAGGCGATGACGCTCGGCGATCGCCTGATGGTGCTGAACGCGGGCCATGTGGAGCAGTTCGGCACCCCGCTCGATCTCTACGAGCGCCCCGCGAGCGTGTTCGTGGCCGGCTTCATCGGAAGCCCGGCGATGAATTTCCTGCCCGCCGAGGGGATCGAGGGCGGGCTGTTGCGGCTCGAAAACGGGGCAACGCTTCCGGGCGCGCGCGGGGCGGGGCCCGTCACGCTCGGGATGCGGCCCGAACATCTGATCGCCGATAGCGAAGGCCCGATCCGCATCCGCGTTTCCGTGCTCGAACAGCTCGGCTCCAACACGCTCGTTCACGGCACGCTCGAGGGCACGGAGCGCGAAATGGTGGCGAGCCTTCCGGGCATCCACCAGATCCCCGAGGGCGAGGTGCTCGGCTTCCTGATCCGCTCCGACGAGCTGCACCAGTTCGATGCGGCCACCGGAAAGCGGCTCTGATGGATGCGCAGACGGTCTTTCGCCGCTACGAGGAATTGCGGCGTATTCTTCCCATCCCGGCGCATCAGGGAAAGATGGCCAACGCCGGCGGGCTGATCGAGCTTGCCGGGAAGGCCGATGTGTTCGTGTTCGATGCTTACGGCGTGCTGAATGTGGGCGGCACGGCGATTGCGGGGGCGGCCGATGCCGTGCGGGTGCTGCGCACGCTCGGCAAGCGGCTCTTCGTGCTCACCAATGCCGCTTCGCTGAACCGCGCGCGCACGGAAGCCAAGTTTGCCGATCTCGGCTTCGATTTCCGCCCCGAGGAGATCATCTCGAGCCGCGATGCCACGCTCGAGGCGCTGGCGCGGCACGGGGAGGTGCACGGGGAGGTGGAAGAATGGGGGGTGATCGCCGATCCCTCGCACAGGCCCGCCGATCTGCCCTGCGCGCATCGGGTTCTTGGCGATGATCCGCAAGATTACGATCGGGCAGGGGGCTTTCTCTTTCTCAGCGCAAACGCCTGGAACGACAGCCGCCAGCAGCTTCTGACGGAGGCGCTGGCGCGGCGGAGGCGGGCGCTTCTCGTCGGCAATCCCGATCTGGTATCGCCACGCGAGGGGGGGCTTGCGCGCGAGCCCGGATGGTATGCCAACGAAATAGCAGACATCACCGGGATCACCCCCGAGTTTCACGGCAAGCCCTTTCCCTCCGTTTACGGGATGGTGATGCGCGCCCTTCCCGCAGATCAGCCGCGCGAGCGCATCATGATGTTGGGCGATACGCTTCATACCGATATTCTCGGCGCCCAGGCGCAGGGCTGGCAGGCGGGGCTGGTCACGGAGCACGGCCTGTTTGCGGGGCTTGACGTGCGCCCCTTCATCGAGGCTTCGGGGATCCGGCCGGACTGGATCATGCCCTCGATCTAGGGCGAAAAGCCCGGCCGATGCGCTGGCGACGAAGGCGGGATGCCTCCGGCGGGGATATTTATTGACCAGTGATGGGAGAAGATCGCCTCAGCGTGTATGCCAGCGGCGGAAGGTGCGGGCGAGGGCGGGATCGGAGGTGAGGCGCATGTCGGTGTCATGCGCGGTGGTATCGTCGTTCTGCCAGGTTTCGTTCCACCAGGAATAGCCGATCAGGCTGGGCCAGCGGCCGCTGTGGATGAGCCGCAGCGCTTTTTCCGCCCAGGCGGCGGCCGGCTCATGCGGGTTGTGAACATCTGTGCCGAATTCGGCGATGACCACGGGCTTTGCCGGCGCCATTGCGTGCAGGCGTTTCATGGTGCCTCCGATGGCCGAAAAGGGCGTTGGTTCGGTTTCCTCCGGCCCCTGCATGGAGTAGAGCGAAACGCCCAGCCAATCGATGTAGTGATCGCCGGGGTAGTAGTTTTCGAAGCGGTTCCAGCGCTTTTGCGGATCGTCGGACCAATTGACGTGAAACACCCAGATCACGTTGGTGGCGCCGTTGGCGCGCGCCAGATCGATGATGTGGCGGTAGGCGGCGATGAAGCGCGCGGGGCCTTTGCGCCGCCCGTTCCAGCGGCCGTTCCAAGGAAACCAGGCGCCGTTCATCTCGGTGCCGTATTCGGCGATGATCGGGGTGCCGAAGCGGGCGGCGGCGCGCATCCAGCGGCTGAGATCGGCATCGAAATCCCCGCGCGCGATGCGGCTGAGGGTGAAGCGGGGCTCGCGGTGATCGGTTTCGGGATCGGAGCGCAGCATGAGGCGTATCCAGGGAATGGCGCCGCGCTTGCGGATCCAGCGGGCGGTGGCGGCGGGGAAGGCAGGCGTGCGATACCAGTTGTGCGAGAACATGACCCAGTCCACCCGCCGCCCGGCGGCGCGCTCGAAACTGGCAACATCGGCGGGGGCGATGTCATCCTCCTCGCCCGTGCGCCCCCCGGGGTAGGCGCCAAAGAGGAGCCTGCCGCCAGCCGGCATCACGGCGCGCAGAGCCGCTTCGTGGGGCATGGCCTCGGCCTGAAGGGTGGCCGGCATCGCCGAGGCGATGAGCAGGATCAGGATACGCGCTGCGACCTTCATTCCCGCTTGCCGGCGAAGCGCTCCTGCCATTCGGCGCGCTGCTCGTCGCTGATCTTGGCGAAGAGCACATCGGGCACGGTGAAGGCGTGTCCGGGCGGCAGGGCGGCGAGAGCCTCTTTCACATCGCCGGGCCAGGGCGTGTCTTCGGCCTTCATCGCCGCAAGCATCGCTTGAGCGGCATCGGGGATGAAGGGCGCCGAAAGCACCGCGTAGAAGGGGATCAGATTGAGCGCGAGGCGGATGATCGCGGCGGCGCGGGCGGGATCCTCCTTGAAGGCGGCCCAGGGGGCGGCGGATTGCAGGTATTCGTTGCCCGCCGCCCAGATGGCGCGCAGCGCCGAGGCCGCCTTGCGGATTTCCATCGCGTCCATATGCACTTCATAGGCCTTGAGGCGGCGCGAAAGCTCCTCGATCAGCGCTTCTTCCGCCTCGCCCCATTCGCCGCCTTCGGGCACCGTTTCGCCAAAGCGCGCGCGGCAGAACTTGGTGACGCGGGAGACGAAATTGCCCAGCACGTCAGCCAGATCCTTGTTGACGCTGGCCTGGAAGTTCTCCCAGGTGAATTCGCTGTCGGAGCTTTCGGGCACGTGGCTCAGAAGCCACCAGCGCCAGTAATCGGCGGGCAGGATCGAGAGCGCCTGATCCATGAACACCCCTCGCCCCTGGCTGGTGGAGAACTGGCCGCCGTCGTAATTGAGGTAGTTGAAGCTCTTGATGTAATCGACAAGCTTCCACGGCTCGCCCGAGCCCATGAGCGTGGCGGGGAAGGAAAGCGTGTGGAAGGGCACGTTGTCCTTGCCCATGAACTGGATGTAGCGCACATCCCCCGCGCCCTCGTCCTCGCGCCACCAGCGCCGCCAGGCGGCATCGTCAAGGCCCTGCGCCTCGGCCCATTCGGCGGTGGCGCCGATATACTCGATCGGGGCATCGAACCACACATAGAACACCTTGCCTTCCATGCCCTCCCAGGGCGCGCCCGGAAACTGCGCCGGCACGCCCCAGGTGAGATCGCGGGTGATGCCGCGATCCTGGAGGCCCTCGCCGTCATCAAGCCATTTCTTCGCGATCGAGGTGGTGAGAACGGGCCAGTCCTGCTTGCTGTCGATCCAATCGCGCAGGCGATCGCGCAGCTTGGATTGCAGCAGGTAGAGGTGCCTCGTTTCGCGCAGCTCCAGATCGGTGGAGCCCGAGATCGCCGAACGGGGCTCGATCAGCTCGGTGGGCTCGAGCTGCCTCGTGCAGTTTTCGCACTGATCTCCGCGCGCGCGCTCGTAGCCGCATTCGGGGCAGATGCCTTCCACGTAGCGATCAGGCAGGAAGCGGCCATCGGCCTTCGAATACATCTGCCGCTCGGTGCGGATCTCCATCAGCCCGTTTTCCCACAGCTTCTTCGCGAAATGCTGCGTGAGTTCGCGGTTCTGACGGCTCGAGGAGCGGCCGTAATGATCGAAGGAAAGGCGGAAACCGCGCGCAAGCTCGGCCTGCACTTCGTGCATCTCATCGCAATATTCGGCCACCGGCTTGCCCGCCTTTGCGGCGGCAAGCTCGGCCGGCGTGCCGTGTTCGTCGGTGGCGCAGACGAACATCACGTCATGGCCGCGCGCGCGCATGTAGCGGGCGTGGAGATCGGCCGGAAGCTGGCTGCCCACCAGATTGCCGAGATGCTTGATCCCGTTGATGTAGGGCAGGGCGGATGTGATCAGAATGCGTGCCATATGTGTTCCCCGATGTGCTCGGGCAGGCTTTACAGCATGGGGCGGGGGCATTCCAGAGGGGAAAACGGGCGCGCGGCCCTGTGGCTGGTGCAAGATGACACCGCGTGGACACATCGAACCCATGATGTCCTTGCTTTTTCCTGCCCGGCGGGCACCGCCGGGCAGCGCCCGACCCGCCCCAGAGGGCGGGCGCTCCCGAGCGCCCACACTCGGGCCGTGCGCAGCCCTCATCACAAGATCATGAGTCCTGCAGCGGTTCCGCCTGATCTCATCTTGTTCTACCGCTTCTACCGCCCGATCCGGCGGATGCGGGCGATGATGCGCAGATCGATCTTCGGCCCCACGATATCGCGATAACCCGAGGCGGCGAAGTCATGCCGGTTCAGCGCGCCCGTGAGCAGCACCGTCAGCTGCGAGAGATCGCCCTCGGGCCGGCCCTTCCGGCGGAAAAGCCGCGCCTCGAGCGCCAGCGGGCGGGTAACGCCGCGGATGGTTACGAGCCCTTCGACGATCGCGCCATTGCCCCGCCGGGTGATGCGTGTGGCGCGAAACCTGATCTCGGGAAATCTGGCCACATGCAGCACCGAACGGCCGCGCAGGGCCTCCGTGGCGTAGAACACGCCGCCCCGGGCGCGTTTCACATCGAGCACAACATCGATGGTCGATTTCGAGAAATCGGCGAAATCGATCCGGATATCGGCCTGTTTCACCGGCATGCTGCCCAGCATCGGCCCGCCATTCAGCCGATAGGCAAAGCCGACACGGGATTTCTCTGCCTCTAACGCATAGGCCTGAGGCGCTGCATGGCCCGGCAGGGCGGAAAGGATGCTAATGGCCAAAAGCAGGGCTGCCGGCAGCGCGCGCATCATGCCCTCCCTTGCTGATCCCTTGCTGTGGGGGCATGTTAGCACCGATCCGGCCCGGTGGCGTTCATTTCCCCGTGAACCTCATCCGAGAGCCTCTCCCAAGAGCTTTTCCCGAGAGCCGCCCAGCCGATGCGCGGCAGCCTTCTCCCGGGCCTCAGACGGGCCGCAGAATCGTGTTTTCTGGAGGGGGCATTCGTGTATGCTGAGCCGGCAGACAGGACCAACAGGGAGATGCAGAGATGAATTTCGTGAAAACAACTTTTGCCGCGCTTGCTCTGGCGCTTGCCGGCGTGATGATGGCGCCTCTTGCCGCCGTGGCGGAAGGCAAGACGCATCATGTTGCCATTCATGTGGATCAGGGCGATCCCAAGGTGATGAACCTGGCGCTCAACAACGTGCAGAACATCAGGAAATACTATGAATCGGTGGGCGATGACGTTGTGATCGAGGTCGTGGCCTACGGGCCGGGGCTCAAGATGTTCATCCCCGGCAAGAGCCCGGTGGAGGACCGCATCAAGACCCTCTCCCTCGAACTGGACAACCTCTCCTTTTCGGCCTGCGGCAACACGAGGCGCAAGATGAGCGAGAAACTCGGCCATGAGGTGCCGATCATGGAGGAAGCCAGCGTGGTGCCCTCGGGCGTGGTGCGTCTGATCGAGCTGCAGGAACAGGGCTATGCCTATGTGCGGCCCTGAGCAAGCGTAGGTGGCAGGAGAGAGCAAGAGCGGGGGCATGGCCTGTTGACGAAGGAAGATGATGAGGGCCCGGCTGACACTGGCTTCGGCACGGCGCCGGGGCAAGCTGATCGGCAGGGCGGCGCGGGGGAGCACGCTTCCGGCGATGCGCAGCCGCGTGTAAAACAGCGCGAGCTTGGTCAGACCTGGCGCATGTTCCTGCTGCTGATGCCCCCGATCGGCTTTGTGCTCATCTATTTCAGCCGCCTCGGAGAGGTGCAGTTCTGGATCGGCCTCGCCTTTGTCGCCACGCTCGGATTTGCCATCGGCAATGCGGGGCGGGCGGGGAATGTGGGCCTGTTCGAGGAAGCCCTTCTCGGGGAGGTATTCATCCTTTCGCTCGCCGGCATTGCCATAACCAACATCTCGCCCACAAGCGGGCTTCGCTACTGGGCCGGGATGTCGCTCATGATGGCGATTTCGGCATTGGTGATCGGGGCGGTCCGCATGGCGGAAGAACGGAACGGGCGGGCAAAATTCTTCCTCGCCCAGATCGTGCACTGGGCGGCAACCCTGCTGGTGCTCTTCGCCGTGCATGAACTTTACCGCGCAGGCCGCCTCAACCATGACAACGCGGCGCTTGTTCTTCTGCTGATCCTCGGCCTTTCCACCTTCCTTGACGGCTACAGGATTTCGTGGCGTTTTGCCCTCACAGGGGTGCTTCTTGCGGCAACGGCGCTGATGGCGGCCTATGTGGAGAAATACACCTGGCCCATGGTGGTGATCGGTTTCGTGGTGCTGCTCGGGGTTGTGGCATTCGAATACATGCGCAGGGGGCGGCGCCGGCAAGGCAAACCGTGATTGCGCCTCCCCGCGCCCCCACTGGGGGCAGGGGATCGGGAAAAATGGGAAAAGTGGAGGCAAGATGAGAAAAATTCCCCTCGGCCGCTCGGGCCTTGAAGTGCCGGAGCTTTGCCTCGGCACCATGACATGGGGCACACAGAACACCCTTGAGGAAGCCCATGAACAGATCGACATGGCGCTTGATCACGGGGTGGATTTCATCGATACGGCGGAAATGTATCCCGTCAATCCGGTCACGGCCGAAAACGTGGGCAGGACGGAAAGCATCATCGGCGAATGGTTCGCCCGCACCGGGCGGCGGGGGGATGTGGTGCTCGCCACCAAGATCACCGGCGCCAACGGCGGCTTCGTGCGCGGGGGCGCCGGTATTTCTTCGGCCGCGATCCGCGAGGCGGTGGATGGCTCGCTCAAGCGCCTTCAGACCGATTACATCGATCTCTATCAGCTTCACTGGCCCAACCGCGGCTCCTACCACTTCCGCCAGAACTGGGATTTCGACCCGTCCGGCCAGAACCGCGAGCAAACGCTCGATCACATGCGCGATGTGCTGGGCGAATTGCAGCGCCAGGTGGCGGCCGGGAAGATCCGCCATGTGGGGCTCAGCAACGAAAGCGCCTGGGGCACGGCGATGTGGCTTCGGCTGGCCGAGGAGATGGGCGCGCCGCGCATGGTCTCGATCCAGAACGAATATTCGCTCCTCTGCCGACTGTTCGATACCGATCTGGCGGAACTCGGCGTGAACGAGGATGTGACGCTTCTCGCCTATTCTCCGCTCGCCACCGGGCTTCTGAGCGGCAAATACGCCCCGGACGTGACCCCTCCGGGATCACGCCGTGAATATTATCCCGGGCTTGGGGGGCGGATCACGCCCCGCGTCTGGCCGGCAATCGAGGCCTATCTGGAGATTGCCACCCGCCACGGCCTCTCCCTGCCGCAGATGGCGCTGGCCTGGCTGCGCACCCGCCCCTTTGCCACTTCCGCGATCTTCGGCGCCACCCGGCCCGAGCATGTGAAAACGGCTGTGGAAAGCACGGCCGTCGAGCTTGGCCCCGAGGTGCTGGCGGAGATTTCCGCCGCCCACAAGGCGCATCCCATGCCGTATTGAGGAGTGCAGGTCATGCCCGGATACATATGGCTCATCGTGTTCCTGCCAGTGATATTGCTCTCGGCCTGCCGCGACGGGGAGGAGGCGAAAGGCTACGATTTCCCCGGGGATCGGGCGCGCAAGCGGGCCTGCATCGAAGAGGGCGGGCATTGGGAGCGGGCCGGAATGATCGGCCATGCCTGCCTCTTCAGGACGAAGGATGCCGGAAAATCCTGCACGCGGGCAACGGATTGCGAAGGCACCTGCCTGGCCGATACCCGCAGCTGCTCTGCCATCAGGCCGATGTTCGGCTGCTATTCCATGCTGGACGAGAACGGCGAGAAGCTGGAGATCTGCGTTGACTGATCTGCCTCCCGATATCGCCCGCCCGATCGAAACCCATCGCCGCCGCGTGCCCGGTGAATGGCTCGATTACAACGGCCACATGAACGAAGCGCGTTACCTTCAGGCCTTCAGCGATGCCTCCGACAGCTTCATGGCGATGATCGGTGCCGGCCCCGATTACGTCGCGCGCGGGCGGAGCTATTTCACCGTCGAGAGCCACCTGCGCCATCTCGGCGAGGCGCGCGCGGGGGATGAAATCCGGGTGCTTACCCAGTGCCTTGGGGCGGGGGGCAAGAAGATGCACCTTTTCCATTTCCTCTGGCGCGGCGAAGATCTGATCGCTACCGGCGAGCACATGCTGATCCACGTGAGCCTCGAGAGCCGGCGCGCCTGCGATCCCGCGCCCGAGGTGCTTGCCCGCCTCGAAGGGATCGCCGCCGCCCATGCTTCGCTGCCGCTGCCTGAGGGCGCGGGCCGGGCCGTGGGGCAGAAGGTCTGACAACCTGACGTCCTGACGGCTCGACAATCCCGCCCCCCGTTGCGATAAGCGCCGCCATGGCGCTCTGGATCCCGATAACCATCTTCGCGGCCTTCGTGCAGAACCTGCGCTTCATGCTGCAAAAGCACCTGAAGGCAACCCGGCTTTCCTCGGCCGGGGCCACCTTCGCGCGCTCCGTGTTCGCCGCGCCCATGGCGCTTGTGGTGCTCGCCGCCCTGCTTCTCGCCACCGGGCAGGGGCTGCCCCGCCCCGATCTGCGCTTTGCCGGCTTCGCCGCCCTCGGCGCGGTGGCGCAGCTTCTGGCCACCGTTGCCATGGTGGCGCTTTTCGCCGAGCGCAACTTCGCCATCGGCATCACCTTCAAGAAAACGGAAGTGCTGCTTGCGGGGCTCGCCGGCTGGGTGATCCTCGGCGAGGCCATTGCGCAATCGGGCTGGGTGGCGATCCTGACCGGCTTCGCGGGGCTGGTGCTCCTCTCCGCGCCGCCGGGCGAAGCCCTCGCCCGCCTCTCATCGATCAGGAACCGCGCGAGCTTCCTCGGCCTCTCGGCGGGGCTTCTCTTTGCCATCTCCGCGGTGAGCTTTCGCGGCGCGCTGATTTCGCTCGATGGCAGCCTGCTGATCATCCGGGTGGTGCTGGCCGTCTTCTGCGTGACGGCGCTGCAGAGCCTGATCCTCGGGCTCTGGCTCGGGCTGCGCGAGGCGGGCGAGATCGGCCGGGTGTTCCGCCACTGGCGGATCACGTCGCTCGTGGGGCTGACGAGCGTGCTCGGCACCATCGCCTGGTTTGCCGCCTTTTCGCTCCAGACGGCGGCCTATGTGAAGGCGCTGGGGCAGATCGAGCTTCTGTTCAGCTTCATTGCCGGGGCCTTCTGGTTTCGCGAAAGGCACAGCCGGCGCGAGCTTCTGGCGATGGGGCTGATCGTGGCCTCGATCCTGCTGCTCATCCTTCTCCACTGAGTTTGCCTGCGGGGCGGTTTTCGCCAAGGGGAGCGGCGGCGAGCGGGCTTTCGCCGCCGAGGCGCAGGAAGAGGCTTTCCTCATCCCGGTTGCGAAAGAAGGGCACGCTCTTGGGCACGAGCCTGCCTGCGCGCAGCATCGCCGCCACCTCTGCCAGCACCACTTCGGTGATGAAGGGGAGATTGAAGCGGCGCACCTCGTCGAGCGGGATCCACTGGAGGTGGGAAAGCTCGTCGCAGGCGCGGGCGAAATCATCCGGGTCGCTGGCAAGGGAAGCGGCATCGGCGAGGAAGAAGCGGGCATCGAAGCGGCGCGGACGGCCCGGCGGGGTGATGGCGCGGAAGATGAATCGAAGCGGCGCGCCGCTCGGCCGGTATCCGGTGGCGGCGTAGCTTTCCCAGCCTTCGGGCGGCGGGGCGGGCCAGGCGCCGGGCGCGCCCAGCAGCAGGCCGGTTTCCTCCCAGAGTTCGCGGATGGCGCCGGCCACCAGAGCA
>JALVEX010000154.1 GCA_027030435.1 Paracoccaceae bacterium | reverse complement strand
TCACGGCATCCGCTACACCAGCGATGCGCTGAAGGCGGCGGTGGAGCTTTCGGCGCGCTACATCACCGATCGCAAGCTTCCCGACAAGGCGATCGACGTGATCGACGAGGCCGGCGCCGCCCAGCATCTCCTGGCCGACAGCAAGAAACGCAAGACGATCGGCGTGCGCGAGATCGAGGCGGTCGTTTCCAAGATCGCGCGCATCCCGCCCAAGAACGTCTCCAAGGACGATGTGGAGGTGCTGAAGGATCTCGAGCGCTCGCTGAAGCGGGTGGTATTCGGCCAGGATCCGGCGATCGAGGCGCTCGCCTCGGCGATCAAGCTCGCGCGCGCGGGGCTGCGCGAGCCCGAAAAGCCGATCGGCAACTACCTCTTCGCCGGCCCCACCGGCGTGGGCAAGACGGAAGTCGCCCGCCAGCTGGCCGATACGCTCGGGGTGGAGCTTCTGCGCTTCGACATGTCGGAATACATGGAGAAACACGCCGTTTCCCGCCTGATCGGCGCCCCCCCGGGCTATGTGGGCTTCGATCAGGGCGGCATGCTGACCGACAGCGTGGATCAGCACCCCCATTGCGTGCTGCTGCTCGACGAGATCGAGAAGGCGCACCCGGATGTCTACAACATCCTCCTGCAGGTGATGGATCACGGCAAGCTCACCGATCACAACGGCCGCACGGTGGATTTCCGCAACGTGGTGCTGATCATGACCTCGAACGCCGGCGCGGCGGAGCAGGCGAAAGAGGCGATCGGCTTCGGGCGCGAGCGGCGCGAGGGCGAGGACACGGCCGCCATCGAGCGCACCTTCACGCCCGAATTCCGCAACCGGCTCGATGCGGTGATCAGCTTCGCGCCGCTGTCGAAGGATGTGATCCTCCAGGTGGTGGAGAAATTCGTCCTCCAGCTTGAGGCGCAGCTTCTCGATCGCGGGGTGACGATCGAACTCACCCCCAAGGCCGCCGAATGGCTGGCGGAAAAGGGCTATGATGATCGCATGGGCGCCCGCCCCTTGGGCCGCGTGATCCAGGAGCATATCAAGAAGCCGCTCGCCGAGGAGCTTCTGTTCGGCAAGCTCGCAAAGGGCGGGATCGTGCAGGTGGGGGTGAAGGAGGGCAAGCTCGATCTGCGGCTGATGAGCCCCGAGAAGGCCCGCATCACCCGCAACAAGCCCCCGCTTCTCACGGCCGACTGATCAGGGCATGATGAATGACCAGAAGCCCCGCCTCGCTGCCAGGGCGAAGGCGGGGCTTCTGATGCTCTCCCTCATCGTGATCGCAGCCGGTGAACGCCGGGGTGGATGTGCTCGCCGCCGCGTCCGGAGTGGTGCGGGGCCTGCGCGACGGCATGGCGGATATCGCCCCGGGCAGCCCCGGAGCCCCCGATATTGCCGGGCGCGAATGCGGCAACGGGGTGCGCATCGATCACGGCGGCGGCTGGGTATCGCAATATTGCCACATGAAGCAGGGCTCGATCGAGGTGAGGAAGGGCCAGCGCGTGGCCGCGGGCACGCGGCTCGGGCAGGTGGGCATGAGCGGAAAGGCCGAATTTCCCCATCTGCATTTCGCGCTGCGCCACGCGGGGCGGATCGCGGATCCATTCCTTCCCCATGGGGAGCCCAGCTGCACGAAAGCCCTCGCCGCAAGCCTCTGGAAGCCGCCGATTCCCTATCGCGCGGGCGGCATCCTGGGGGCCGGTTTCGCGCCCGGGCCGGTTACCTATGAGGCGGTGCTTGCCGGCAGCGCGCCCCGCCGCGCCAGGCTCCCGGCCGACGCGCCTGCGCTCGTGCTCTGGGTGCATCTCTTCGGCCTGCGAAAGGGCGATCTGATCGCGTTCGCGATTTCCGGCCCCGGCGGCCTCTCATTGAAGAGCAGCACGCCCGTCACGAAAGACACGGCGCGCATAATGCGCTTTTACGGCAAGCGGCCCGGTGATCGCGGGCGCTGGCCCGCGGGGGAATATCGCGGGTTTGTCCGCCTCATGCGCGACGGAAAACAGATCGGCGCCGCAGAAATTCCGCTTCGGGTCGCTCCCTGAGCAGATCACCCCCTGGCATTCACCGCTCGGTGAACTTGAGCTCGATGCGCCGGTTCTGCGCCCGCGCCTCGGGGGTGTTGGCCGGGTTGACGGGCTGGTATTCGCCAAAACCCGTGGCCGCGAGGCGCTCGGGCGGAATGCCGAATTCATCGATCATGTAGCGCACCACGGAAAGCGCGCGGCCCTGGCTGAGCTCCCAGTTATCCCGATAGCGGCCATTGCCGGAAAGGGGGATGTTGTCGGTATGGCCGTCCACCCGCACGATCCAGTCGATCTCCGGCGGGATCTTGTCGGCCACCTTCTTCAGGATCGCGGCCACCTTGGCGATCTCGCGCTTGCCGGCCTCCGAAAGCTCCACCGATGCGGGCTCGAACAGCACTTCGGAGGAAAAGACGAAGCGATCCCCCTCGATGCGCACCCCCTCCTGACGCCCCAGCACATCGCGCAGACGACCGAAGAATTCGGAGCGGTATTTCTCCAGATCCTGCTTTTCCTCCGCCAGCCGGCGCGCCTCCTCCTCGAGCCGCTTGCGCTCGGCCTCCTCAAGCGCACGGCGGCGCTTTTCCTCCGCCGCCACCCGCGCCAGGGCGGCATTGAGCTGACTGCCGAGCGCCTTGATCTGCACGTTCGAGGCCTGATCGCGCGCCCGTGCCTCATCAAGCACCGCCTGAAGCGAGGCAAGCTGGGTGCGCAGGGCGGCAAGCTGCTGATTGAGGAGCGCGATCCGGCGCTGGCTTTCGGCCGATTTCGCCTGCTCCGCGCCCAGCGCCGATTGCGCCGCGGCGAGAAGCGCGGCTCGCTCCTCGGCCTTCGTAAGACTGCTTTTCGCGGCCTCCTCTGCGGCGAGCCGCGCGGCAAGGGCCGAGGCCAGGTCCTCGCGCAGCTTCGCCTTTTCCGCCGCGCTCAATCTGGCGGCCTTGTGCAATTCCTCCCGCGCGGCGGCAAGAGAAGCCTCGGCCTCGCGGGCCCTTGCCTCGAGCGCCTGCTCCCTCGCCTGCGCCGCTGAAAGATCCCTCTCCAGCGCCCCGGCCCGTTCACCGGACTTCTGCGCCTCGTCACGCGCCGCGAGCACCTCCTTCTGGCGGGCTTCGGCTTCAAGCAACGCCGCCGCGAGCTTGGCATCGAGATCCTTCTTCGCGCTCTGCGCCGCGGCCAGAAGGGTGAGCGTTTCCTCGGCGCGTCGGCGCTCCTCTTCAAGCGCGAGGGTCATCGCCGTGAGTTCGCTGTCGGCATTCTCGAGCTTCGCGCGCAGTGCCTCGGCCGCCGCCGCCTCGGCGAGGCGCGCCTTTTCGGCTTCGGTGAGCTCGCTGGCGAGCTTTGCGCGCTCGGCCTCGATCTCCCCGATCCGCGCCTCCTGCTCGCCCGAGCGGCGGTGCAGATCGGCAATCAGGGCTTCCAGCGCCTCCCGCTTGGCAGCGGCCAGGCGCGCGGCTTCCTCGCCGGCACTGATCTCCTCACGGGCCCGCGCCAGCGCCTGGCGCAGGCTTTCCCTTTCGCTCTCGAGCCCGGCCTTCGCCGCCTTCAGATCCTCAAGCGCCCCTTCGAGGCGGCGGCCTTCCGCAAGCGCCCTGTCCCGCTCGCTCAGAAGCTGCGCCACCCGGGCTTCGAAATCGGTGATCTTTGCCGAGGCATCCGCCAACGCCGCATCCTTCTGCCCGATCTCG
>JALVEX010000153.1 GCA_027030435.1 Paracoccaceae bacterium | reverse complement strand
CTACGGCAATGAAATCGGCGCTTCGCTTTCTTTCGCGATCAATCCGCGCATATCCTCGGCCCCAAGCGGTAACGAGCCGGCGCCGCTGCCGGTGAAGCCGCGCGCCAGCGCATCCGCGCTCGGCTGGGATACGCAATGGGTGCAGGATAATTCCACCAAAGCCGGGATCCAGCAGGCGGCAGCCGAAGCGCTGGCTAGGGAAGGGATTCTTCTTTCCGCTATGGCGCTCCACCCCCGAACCGCCGAAGTGAGGATCGAGAATACCCGCTACATGGCCGAACCCGAGGCCATCGGGCGGACCGTGCGTGTGCTCACGCGTGCCCTGCCCGAAAGCGTGGAAACCATCACCATTACCAGCCTGCGCAGCGGTGTGCCTGCAAGCCGCGTAACGCTTGCGCGCCGCGATATCGAGGCGCTCGAGCATGCTCCGGCCACGGCTATCCTTTCACGCGCGCGCATCGAGGATGCCGCCGGCCCCGACGATCCAGCGCTTCGCCCGACGCCGGGCATCCCGCCGAGGCTCACCTGGTCCGTCTCGCCATATCTGCGGGCAAGCATATTCGATCCCGACAGCCCCCTTCGCGCCGATCTCGGCCTGCGCGCCAGGGCACGCTACCGGCTTGCGCCGGGGCTCGAGCTTGCAGGCTCCGTTCGCAAGAAGCTCGTCGGCAATCTCGACAGCACCACCCGCGTATCCGACAGCACGCTGCCGCATGTGCGCTCCGATTTCGCCCTTTATGACAAACAGGGCGATCCGGCGCTCGAGAACCTCACCCTCGCATGGTATGCCCGGCCGGGGCGCAATCTCTACAGCCGTGTCACCGTGGGCTATCTTGAAGAAATGTATGGCGGCATTTCGGGCGAACTTTTGTGGAAGCCGGTTGACAGCCGCCTCGCCCTCGGGGCCGAGATCAATTACGTGAAGCAGCGCGATTTCGATCAGGGCTTCGGCTTTCAGGATTACGATATCGCGATGGGCAAACTCTCGGCCTATTACGCCTTCGGCAACGGTTTCCACGGGCAGGTCGATGTGGGCCGTTACCTGGCCGGCGACTGGGGCACCACGATCTCGCTCAATCGTGAATTTGCCAATGGCTGGAAGATCGGGGCCTATGCCACCTTTACCAACGTTTCCGCCGCCGATTTCGGTGAGGGATCGTTTGACAAGGGCATCACCCTCACCATCCCCTTCAGCGCTTTGACAGGGCAGCCCTCGCGCGCCAGCAGCGATATCACCCTGCGTTCGCTCACGCGTGACGGCGGCGCTCAGCTCGAGGTGGGCGGCCGCCTCTACGAGCGCGTCCGGGATACCCACCGCCCCGATCTCGAGGCGCGCTGGGGGAGGTTCTGGAGATGAACATCCGCAGGCACAAGCTGATAGCTCTTGCCCTGGCCGTGGTTATGGCGGGCAGTCTTGCGGGCTGTGGCAATGATCCCGACGCCGGCCTTGGTGCGCGCCTCGTGGGCGGTGCCCTGAAGAGCAGGGCGGGAGGCGGACAGAGGGCCGGGAAGGTGACGCCGGCCAATGCTGCCAATCCCGCCGCGCTCATCCCGATCGCGCTTCGTGCCGTCAGGGGGCCGGTGATGCTGGCCGTTGTCGAGAGCCGCAATGCGATCGCGATCATGGGCCGCAGCATGGTGAACGGCGCTTACGAAACCTGGACAACCGCCAGCAAGCAGACCCTCACCTTCAAACGCGGCATTCTTGTCGAAACCCGCGGCCTTGGTGATGATCTTATGTATGCGCAGGTGGATGGCGTTTCCGCTCTGGTGCGCGCAAGGCGCGGCGGCAAGGCCCGGCGCGAGATGCATTTTCTCGATGGCGAGGGCAAGATATACGCCATCAATTTCCAATGCAGCGTAACGCCCGGTCCGGCACAAAAGCTTGCCATCGGCAATCTCAGGGTTTCATCTCGGCGCATGGATGAGGCCTGCAACTCGGGCGCTGGGAAGAGCATTGGCAATACATATTGGGTGGCGGGCGATGGCCATATCTGGCAATCGCGTCAGTGGGTGAGCCCGGGCGTTGGCTATCTGGTCACTCAGCAACTGCGGCGATAACTCTTTCATTCTCGCGAAACCAGGCCATCGTATCCCTGATGCCCTCTTCAAGCCCTATGCGGGGGTGGTAGCCGATTGCCTCGCGGATCAGGCTGATATCGGAGCAGCTGTGCATAACTTCCCCATCAGACGCAGGCCTGTGAACGCGCTTGAGTGCAACATGCTCCGGCGCATTCCGCTCGATGATTTCCACAAGCTCGAGGATGGAGATTGCCTTGCCGGTACCGATATTGAAGGTGCCGCGCAGATCGGTGGCGATCACTTCCATGACGGCGCGGGAAACATCATCGGCATGGATGAAATCACGTGTCTGGCGCCCATCGCCATTGATGCGCAGCACGCCATTGCCAAGGGCGGCGCGGCAGAATTCCGCCACGACGCCGCTTTGCCGTCTGCTGTGGGGGCCGTAGACATTGGCCAAACGCAGGTTCACGCCATTCAGCCCATAGGCCGCGGCGTTGGCCGAGATCATGCCTTCCACCGCGAGCTTGGAGGCGCCATAAGGCGAAATCGGGCGGGGGGGATCAGTTTCCCGTATGGGAGCATCGCTGTTGCCGATGATGGCGCCGCCGGTGGAGGCAAAGACAAGCTTCGCCCCGCGCGCATGGCGGCGCATGTGGTCGATCAGGCGGAACGAGGCGGCTACATTGTTGCGAAAGCAGAAGGCCGGATCGCGAAGCGATTCCTGCACGCTCGAGCAGGCCGCGAGATGCACGATCGCGTCCGCACCCTCCAGAAGGGGCAGTGCATCGGGCGCGGAGAAATCGCCGTGATGCACGTGATCAAATAGCTCGCAGTCTTCACGCGCGGGATTTTCCAGCCAGTCGATGGCTGTCAGATGGATGCCGTCGTGATGCCGGCGGATGTGCTGGGCGAGATTGATCCCGATGAAGCCGAGCCCGCCGGTTATTACAAGCTTCATTTCACAGCGCCGGCGAATACGGGAAATCCGATTTGCGTGGGAGAGGCATGCTTGCGGCCTGTGGTCATCATGGGAAAAGTCATGGCATACTCAGCTTTGTCAGCCCCTCCATCCTCGCGAATTTGGTGCGAAAAGGGATGGGGATGCAAGCATTTTACCTTCCTTGAGAAGGGTGGCTAACCCGACGTGGATTTCCTGCAACGTCCTCAGAACGTTATTCGGCAGGTATCTGGACGGTCTTCCATTTTGCTGCCTTGCGCTTCGGCAGCGGCAGAAGGGATGCAGCCGTAAGGTATATGATATACAGATCAAGGCGGAAGCTCTTGTTTCTCTGATATATCAGATCAAGGCGCGCCTTTCGCGGTATGCAGCGTCGGCGATAAACGGCGTCCGTTTCTTCCTGCGTCCGGCAGCGCGAGAGGATGCGCTCTTCGTGCTTGTGAAAGATGATCGTCGCAAGGCCGGTGATGCCGGGGGTATCCTTCAGGATCTGGCCGTAGAGGCCCGGATAGGCGCGAACATAGTTCGGATCGGGTGGGCGGGGGCCCACGAAGCTCATATCGCCCTTCAGAACATTGAAAATCTGCGGAAACTCGTCTATGCGCGTGCGCCTCAGAAATTTTCCTAGCGGGGTGATCCTGTGAGCCTTGTCGCCGCCGGCAACGCCTGCGTTGGTTGCGGGATCGGTGCTGCGCATCGTGCGAATCTTGTAGAGATTGAAGGATTGATCGAGCGTTTTCATCCTCGGGGAAATGTAGAGGAAGGGCGCGCTTCCTTCCTGCAGCCGCATGATCACCCACACACCACCAAGAATTGGCAGGATCGGCACCATCAGAACCAGGGCCAGACTGATATCAAACAGACGTTTTACGGTCACTTCTGTTCCTTGTTCTGTGCTTTGCTGCTCGGGCAACCTGCTCTCGCCCTGATTGAATGCCAGGCGGGCATGGAAATCCAGAGGGAAAAACCGCCTCTTGATCTCCAGAGGTACTAATCAGCTTCATACCGCCTTTCAATTCGGCTGCTTTGGCCGGTTTCCGCTTGTTGCAGAAATGTTCCGGTTATTGGCCTTTTGCCATTCGGGTGAAAAGCGCGGCCGGGCATTTCCCGGCCGCCCCCCTGCTCCCGCCTCAGTAGCGGTAATGCTCCGGCTTGAAGGGGCCTTCAACCGGCACGCCGATATATTCGGCCTGTTCGGGGGTGAGCCTGGAAAGCTTCACGCCGATCTTGTCGAGATGCAGGCGTGCCACCTTCTCATCGAGGTGCTTGGGCAGGATATAGACCTTGTTTTCGTATTGATCGCCCTTCGTCCACAGCTCGATCTGGGCCAGCACCTGGTTGGTGAAGGAGGCGCTCATCACGAAGCTCGGATGGCCAGTGGCGTTGCCGAGATTGAGGAGTCGGCCTTCGGAGAGGAGAATGATCCGGTTGCCCGAGGGCATCTCGATCATGTCCACCTGATCCTTGATGTTGGTCCATTTGTGGTTCTTCAGGGCGGCAACCTGAATTTCGTTGTCGAAGTGGCCGATGTTGCCGACGATGGCCATGTCCTTCATCTCGCGCATGTGCTCGATGCGGATCACGTCCTTGTTGCCGGTTGTGGTGATGAAGATGTCGGCATCCTTCACCACATCTTCGAGCCGCACCACCTCGAAGCCGTCCATCGCTGCCTGAAGGGCGCAGATCGGATCAACTTCCGTGACCTTCACGCGTGCGCCGGCGCCCTTGAGCGAGGCGGCCGAGCCCTTGCCCACATCGCCATAGCCGCAGACAACGGCCACCTTGCCGGCCATCATCGTATCGGTGGCGCGGCGGATGCCATCCACCAGCGATTCGCGGCAGCCGTATTTGTTGTCGAACTTGGATTTCGTCACCGAATCGTTCACGTTGATCGCCGGGAAGGGCAGCTGGCCTTCGCGCATCAGCTCGTAAAGACGATGCACACCGGTGGTGGTCTCCTCGCTCACGCCTTTGATCGCATCGCGCTGCTTGGTGAACCAGCCGGGGCTTTCCTTGAGGCGCTTTCTGATCTGGGCAAACAGCGCCTCTTCCTCTTCCGATTGCGGCACGGCAATCAGATCTTCCTCGCCGTTTTCCACCCGCGCGCCGAGCAGCACATACATGGTGGCATCGCCGCCATCGTCGAGAATCAGATTGGCGGTGCCTTCGGGAAACTGGAAGATACGGTCGGCGTAATCCCAGTATTCCTCCAGCGTTTCGCCCTTGATCGCGAAAACGGGCGTGCCGCCTGCGGCAATGGCGGCGGCGGCGTGATCCTGGGTCGAGAAGATGTTGCAGGAAGCCCAGCGCACATCTGCGCCCAGCGCCTTCAGTGTTTCGATCAGCACGGCCGTCTGGATCGTCATGTGCAGGCTGCCGGCGATGCGCGCGCCCTTCAAGGGCTTTTCTTCGCCGTATTCCTCACGCAGCGCCATGAGGCCCGGCATTTCGGTTTCGGCGATATCGAGCTCCTTGCGCCCGAAATCGGCCAGTGAGATATCCTTGACGATGTAGTCCTTCGGCATCTGCCGTTCTCCTCAGATGTTGATTTGCGCCCAGATAGCATTGCCCACCGCGCGCCACAATGGCAGGAATGAGCACGCGCCAAATACCGCGATATGCCGTGAAGATGAGGAAATGATGAAACAGCCCCGCGCTTGGCAACGCATGCTTTCGGGCCGCCGCCTCGATCTTCTCGATCCCACCCCGATGGATATCGAGATCGAGGACATCGCCCATGGCCTCGCCTTCGTGGCCCGCTGGAATGGCCAGACAATCGGCGAGCATCCCTTCTCGGTCGCCGAACACTCCCTGCTGGTGGAGGAAATCCATTCACGCCTCAATCCACGGGCCGAGCCCAGATGGCGCCTCGCGGCGCTCCTTCACGATGCGCCGGAATATGTGATAGGCGACATGATCTCGCCCGTGAAGGCGGCCGTCGGCCCTGGCTACGGCGCGCTGGACGAGCGCCTTTCCGCCGCGATCCATATCCGTTTCGGCCTGCCCGCAAAGCTGCCTGCCGCCGTCAAGCGGCGGATAAAGAAGGCGGACCGGATAAGTGCTTGGCTCGAAGCTGTCCAGATTGCAGGATTCAAACGCTCAGAAGCTGACAAGCTCTTCGGCAGGCCACCGTCGGAAATTGTCGAAAATCTCGGTATCCGCCTGCGCCCGCCGCGTGAAGTGCGTGCCGATTTCACCGCCCGGCACGAGGCCCTGCTCAGGGAAATCGGCTGATCTTCATCTTGGGGGAAATACTCCGGGGGTCCGAGGGGGCTGGCCCCCTCGTCATCCTGCATCCCCGGCGGCGCAGACGATCCCCCCGGCAGCCTTCCCCCTTCGCCAGCCGATGAATTGTTCATCGCTGAATATCAGCACGAGATCACCCCATTGCAGCCGTTCCCGCACGCCTTGCGGGCAGCCGGAAAGGGACAGTTCGCGGTGGGGGCCGATCTCGCGATCAAGCGCGCGGATCACGCCCTCGGGAGAGCGGCCGAAATCGATGCGCATGTCTATCGGCAGAACGGCAAGCCCTCCCGCATCGGGCAGAAGGTAAATCCTCGGAGCTGATCGAGATGGTGCTGACTGCGGCGCGGCCCCGCAGGCGCAGAGCGCGAGCAGCAGAGCCCCGGCCGCAAATCTCACCGCGGGCTGCGCTTTGCCAGAATGCGCTGGAGCGTGCGGCGGTGCATGTTGAGCCGGCGCGCGGTTTCGCTCACGTTCCTGTCGCAGAGTTCATAAACCCGCTGGATGTGCTCCCAGCGCACGCGATCGGCGCTCATCGGGTTTTCCGGCGGCGGAGGCAGCTCATCGGGCTTTGCCAGCAGGGCGGCGGTGATGTCATTGGCGTCCGCAGGCTTTGAGAGGTAATCGGTTGCGCCGATCTTCACCGCGGCAACCGCCGTGGCAATCGCGCCATAGCCCGTCAGGACGACAATGCGGGAATCCGGCCGTTTTTCGCGGATGAGTTCCACCACGTCGAGGCCATTCCCATCCTCGAGCCTCAGATCGATGACAGCATATGCCGGCGGGCGGGCCGTGGCCATGGCCTTGCCGGCGGCCACCGAGCCGGCGGTTTGTGGCTCGAAGCCTCGCTTTTCCATGGCGCGGGCGAGGCGGCGCAGGAAAGGCTCGTCATCATCGACAAGCAGCAGGGATTTGTCATCGCCGATTTCGGGTTTCGTCTCTTCGGCCATCTGCGCCCCCGGATCCTGTTCTCGAATAATTCTAGACAGTTCCGGGCGGGAGGTCAATTTTTCCGGCTTTCATCAAGCCCCGCTCCGTCGGCCGATGCCATCAGGCGGCCTTTCTGAGATCCCGGATAAGGGCATCGATATTCCCTTTGCGGCGATCAAGCATGGCCTGGATCTCCTCGCGCTCGCTCAGGAGCATGTTGATGCCTTCGATGAAGATGTTGAAGAACAGCGGCTTGCCGGAGCGATCCGATACATGGAACACGACCTCGAAAGGCTCCTGCCCGCGCAGCTTGGTGATCGTCTTGATCTCGTAGAATTTCTTCAGCTTGCGGGCATTTTTCACCTCGATCCTGCCGCCGATGAATTCCCTGAAGCGGTGCCCGTATTTGCGTGAAATGTAGCGCTGGAAGGCCTTTGTGAATTCGCGCATCTGCCGTTTCGAGGCACGCCTTGCGTCAACTCCGAGTGCATAGCGGGCAATGGCCGGCACATCGGCATATTTTGCGAAGATCTTCTCGAATTCCCGCAGCATCCATTCTTCGGATTTGCCGGAGTTGATTACCTGATTGATCTCGCCAACGAGCCGATCTACCAGCTTGCGGGCTTCCTCTGTCGTCAATCCGGCGGCGAAGGCCGGGCCCGGTATTGCCAGCGCCCCGCAAAGGGAGAGCGTGCCGGCACCCATGCCTTTCAGGGCTGTGCGGCGTGTCAGCAATTCATTGGCCATAGATTTCATCGAAGATCTCCGTGCTTTCATCACTGGCGCCGCCGCTGAGCTCGAAACGCCTGTTCTGCAGGAAGAGAAGGCGTGCCTGGGCGTAGCTGTCGGCGCTTTCATAGAGTATCGAATCGAGCGTGTTCGAATAGAGATTGCGCTCCGTGAGCTTGCTGCCGATCGCGGCAAGGCGGGCGAGGTATTTTTCCTTGTCGGGCAGGCGATACATCACAGGATTGGTGAAGAGATCCACGAACTTTCCGATCGCATCTCGCTGGGTGGAGGGGCCGAGCAGGGGAAGCTCCACATAGGGCCCTTCGCCAAAGCCCCAGGTGTAGAGGGTTTCGCCGAAATCCGTGGGACGCTCGTAAAGGCCCATGCCGTCGGAAGGATCGAGAATGCCGCCAAGGCCGAGCGTGCTGTTGAAGAGAAAGCGCGTGGCATTGTGCAGTGCATCATCGATATTGAGCTGCAACAGATCGTTGACCACGACCCCGGGCAGGGCGAGGTTCTCGGAGAAGTTACGGATGCCGTTCTGCACGGGTTCGGGGACCACGCTGCCATAGCCTCGCGCAATGGGGCGCAGGAAGAGGCGATCGATCTTCTTGTTCAGCTCATGAACTTCGCGGTTCTTTCCCTCATACGGATCATAGATCTGATCGGGCGGCGGATTCCTGGCGGCGCATGCGGCAAGCAGGACGATGCCGACAAGGCTCAGCAGTTGCGCTGCACGCCTGCTGTGGTTATGGCTTTTCCCCGTCACGTCTGATCTCAATCGCTTGTTCGTGATTCCAATGGTATGAGGCAAAAGAGCATGCGTGCTTCCCGCGCCTTTCGTTTCAGACAGAGGTAAGCCGAAGGGGCAGATCATGCAAGCCATGGCAGGACGGTTCAACGGTATGTGAGCCTTGTGATAGCGAAACGGCAACAGATGAAGAACGGCAGATGAAACAGGCGATCAGACAGGCCCATGGCCCCGAAGAGCTTCGCGCGGTGCGGCGTGAAAGCCGCTGGCTTTTCGTGGCGGCGGCGGTGTTCAGCGCCTTCGTCAATCTCCTGATGCTGACGGGGCCCATCTTCATGCTTCAGGTCTATGATCGCGTGCTGGGCTCGCGCTCGGAGGAAACCCTGCTCGCGCTCTTCGTGCTGGTTGCCTTTCTCTTCCTGATGATGGGCATTCTCGATTACGCCCGCGGCCGGGTGCTTGCGCGTATCGGCGCGCGCTTTCAGGCGCGGCTCGAGCGGCGGGTCTTCGCGGCCGTCCTGAAGGCCGGCACCACCGCGCGGGCGCGGGCCGAGGCGGCGACGGCGCTTGGTGATCTCGAGGCGGTGCAACGGCTCCTCTCCTCGCCGGTGATGATTGCGCTTTTCGATCTGCCCTGGGCGCCGCTGTTTCTGGCGGCGATTTTCCTTTTTCATCCCTGGCTCGGGTTTCTCGCGCTGGGCGGGGGGGCGCTTCTGATCCTCATCACCCTGATCAACCAGACGACAACCAGAAAGCCGGTGCTCGAGGCGGGCAGGGCGGGGCATGTGGCCAATGTTATGGCGGAGCAGATCCGCAGCGAGGCCGATCTTGTCCAGAGTCTCGGCATGGGCAAGGCGGCCTTCGATCGCTGGCAGCGGGCGCGGCGCGAAGCGCTCGAGCAATCGATCCGCGCCGCTGATCTCGGCGGCATGTTTTCAACGGCCACAAAGACATTCCGCCTGTTCCTGCAAAGCGCCATGCTGGGGCTTGGCGCCTGGCTCGTGCTGAAGGGCGAGCTTACCGCCGGCGCCATGATTGCCGCTTCCATCATGATGGGCCGTGCGCTGGCGCCGATCGAGCTTGCGCTCGGGCAATGGGCCATCGTGCAGCGCGCCATGAAGGGGTGGAAGAGCCTTGGCCGTCTGCTCGCGGCGATTTCCCCCGACCGGCCGCGCATCGCCCTGCCGCGGCCGCGCGCGCTCATGGTTGCCGAGCAGCTCACTGTCGTGCCGCCGGGCGAACAGATGGCCAGCCTCAGGATGGTGAGCTTTCGCCTCGAGCCGGGGCAGGCGCTCGGCGTGATCGGGCCTTCCGGGGCGGGCAAATCGACCCTTGCCAACGCGATCACCGGCCTCTGGCGCCCCGCGGGCGGCAAGATCCGGCTCGATGGCGCGACGCTCGATCAGTATGATCCCGAGGTGCTCGGCCGCCATATCGGCTACCTGCCCCAGCGGGTGCAGCTTTTCGATGGTACGATTGCCGAGAATATCGCCCGCCTCGAGGCCAATCCCGACGAGGCGGCGATCGTGGAGGCGGCGAAGAAGGCCGCGGCGCACGAGATGATCATGCGCCTGCCCGATGGCTACAACACCCGCGTCACGGCCGCCGGCGGGCGGCTTTCGGGCGGGCAGATCCAGCGTGTGGGGCTGGCGCGGGCGCTTTACGGGGATCCGGTGATCCTCGTGCTTGATGAGCCCAATTCCAACCTCGACAACGAGGGATCGCTGGCGCTCAATCTGGCGATCCGGCAGATGAAGGCGGAGGGGCGCTCCGTCATCATCATGGCCCACCGCCCGGCCGCGATCAAGGAATGCGACATGCTGATGGTGATCGAAGGGGGCGCGTGCAAGGCCTTCGGCCCGAAGGATGAAGTGCTGAAAGCGATGGTGCGCAATCATGAAGAAATCCGCCGCTCCGGCGGCCGGGGAGGGGTGACATGAACGAGAAGGCAACCCCACCTGTGAAGAGAGAAGTGCCCTGGTCGGCGCGCCGGCCGCTGCTTATCGGCCTCCTGGCGCTCCTTGTGCTTGTCGGCGGGTTCGGCACCTGGGCGGTGATGGCGCGGATATCGGGAGCGGTGATCGTCAGCGGCCAGGTGGAGGTGGAGCAGAATCGCCAGGTGGTGCAGCACCCCGATGGCGGGGTGGTGGCGGAGCTTCTGGTTAAGGAAGGCGATCGTGTCGAGGGAGGGGATATCCTGATCCGGCTCGATCCCACATCCATTCAGACCGAGCTCAACACGATCGAGAGCCAGCTGCATGAGGTTCAGGCCCGCCGTGCCCGGCTGGAAGCCGAGAGGGACGATCTGGACGAAATCACCTTCGATCCGGAGCTTCTCGAGGCCGCGAGGGAAAATCCCGAAGTCGCTGACCTGATCGAAGGGCAGCGCCGCCTCTTTCGCGCGAGGCTTGAAACGCTCGCCAAATCCACGGAGCAGCTGCAGAAGCGCCGGGCTCAGATCGCCAATCAGATCGAGGGGATCGAAGCGCAGCAGGAGGCGCTAGAAAAGCAGCTTGCGCTTATCGGGCAGGAGCTTGAGAATCAGCAGTCCCTGCTGGATCGGGGCCTCGCTCAGGCCTCGCGCGTGCTGGCGCTGCAGCGCGAGGATGCCCAGCTTCGCGGGCGCATGGGGGAGCTTGCGGCCAGCAAGGCGCAGGCCGAAGGCAGGATCACGGAGCTTGATCTGGAGATCCTGAAGCTTGCCACCACGCGGCGCGAGGAAGCCATCACCCGGCTGCGGGATCTGAGGGTGCGCGAACTGGAACTGACGGAAAAGCGCAATGCCGCGCGTGAGAAGCTCGCCCGCCTCGATATCCGCGCGCCTGTTTCGGGCGTGGTTTACGGGCTCACCGTGTTCGGCCCGCAGAGCGTGATCCGCCCGGCCGAGCCGATCCTCTACATCGTGCCGCAGGATCGCCCGCTGGTGATCGCGGGCCGTCTGCCGCCGATCCATGTGGATGAGGTTTATCCCGGCCAGGAGGCGGAATTGCGCTTCCCCGCCTTCAATACCCGGACAACCCCGGAGCTGAAGGGGCGGGTAGAGAAAATATCCGCCGATGCCTTCGTGGATGAGCGCACCGGCCTGCCCTATTACCGGGTCGAGATCGTGCTCGACGAGGGCGAGGTGGCAAAGCTCGGTCCGGATGCGGTGCTGGTGCCGGGGATGCCTGTCGAGGCGTTCATGCGCACGACGGATCGCACACCCCTTGCCTATCTGGTGAAACCATTCGCGGATTTTTTCCGCAAGGCCTTCAGGGAATCGTGATTTTGCGGTTTCACTTGCCGGGCGGGAAATGTAGCTTTCGCACCAGACAACATGCAAGACAGGAGCAGCAGGCATGTCGGATTCCCATGATAAGCGCCTGACGGAGCTAGGGATTACCCTTCCCGATGCGCCTTCCCCTGCGGCGAATTACGTGCCTTGGGTGATCGCTGGGGATCTGGTGTTCGTCTCCGGCCAGATATCTGCCGATGAAAGCGGTTTCATATGCGGCAAGCTGGGTGAGGATATGGATGTGGAGGCGGGGATCGCGGCCGCGCGAAACTGTGCCATCAGTCTGATTGCCCAGCTGCGCGCGGCCTGCGGTGGCGATCTCTCTCGCCTGAAGCGCGTGGTGAAGCTGACGGGTTTCGTCAATTCCACGCCCGATTTCACCGATCAGCCAAAGGTGATCAACGGCGCATCCGATCTCATGGTAGAGGTGTTTGGCGAGGCCGGGCGCCATTCGCGCGCGGCGGTGAGTGCGGCAGCGCTTCCCTTCGGCGTTGCGGTTGAAATAGAAGCCGTTTTCGAGATTGACTGATCCGATGGTGCCCCTTCCCCACTCCCTTCTCGCCGTGCCGATCGCACACCGGGGCTATCATGATCTGGAGGCCGGGCGGCCGGAGAATTCCCGTTCGGCGTTCGAGGCAGCGCTTGATGCGGGCTACGGGATTGAATTCGATGTGCAGCAATCTGCCGATGGCCAGGCCATGGTGTTTCACGATTACGATCTGGCACGGCTTGCGCATGCCTCCGGCCCCATCCGCCAGCGCAGCGCTGAGGAGCTTTCGCATATCCGCCTCAGAGGCAATGACGAAACGATCCCGACCCTGCGCGAGGTGCTGGCACTGGTTGCCGGGCGGGTGCCGCTGCTGATCGAGGTGAAGGATCAGGATGGCGTGATGGGGCGCGATGTGGGGGTTCTGGAGCGCGATATTGCCGCAGCGCTTGCGGGATATCCGGGCGATGTGGCGGTGATGTCGTTCAATCCCAATGCGGTGGCGGTTTTTCGCGATGCCCTTCCCGAAGTGCCCCGGGGGCTGACGACATCGCCGTTCTCGGCCGAGGCCTGGCCGCTCCTGCCCGAAACCGTGCGCGCCGATTTGCGGGCCATCCCCGATTTCGAGCGCGTGGGGGCAAGCTTCATCAGCCACCAGGCCGCGGATCTCTCGAGTGCCCGCGTTGCGGAGCTGAAGGAAAAGGGCGTGCCCGTTCTGTGCTGGACCATCCACAACCCGGCCGAAGAACTGCGTGCGCGCAGGGTGGCGGACAATATCACTTTTGAAGGTTACGCACCGGATATCCCGCGCTCGGAGGGGCTCTCACGCGCTTCCTGAGCATGAGCAGACGGCCAGAAAGCAGGGAGATTTTCGTTGGATGGTGAGGAAGCGCGCATCCTGATCCGGCGCAGCATTTCGGAGGTTGCGCCGGAGGCCTGGGATCGGTGCGCCGATCCAGATGCGCAGGCGGACGGCGCGCGCCCTCTCGATCCTTTCACGACCCATCGCTTCCTAAGCGCGCTCGAGGAAAGCGGCTCCGTCGGCCCCGGCACGGGATGGGAGCCGTTTCATCTCGAGGCACGGCAGGGTGATGAGATCATCGCCGTTGCGCCGATGTATGCCAAGGCGCACAGCCAGGGCGAATACATCTTCGATTTCGCCTGGGCGGAAGCCTATGCGCGCGCTGATGGTGCCTACTACCCCAAGCTTCAGATCGCCGTGCCCTTCACGCCGGTAACGGGGCGGCGCTTTCTTGTGCGCCCGGGCTTCGAGGCCGAGGGGCGCGCGGCGCTTGTGGCGGGAGCGGTGCAGGTGGCGGCCGAGCGCGGGCTTTCCTCGCTCCATGTTACCTTCTGCACGCAAAGCGAGGCCGAGGCCGGGCGGGGCATGGGGCTGTTGCACCGTATCGGCCAGCAATATCACTGGCACAATGAGGGCTACGGCGATTTCGCCGATTTCCTTGCCGCGCTATCCTCGCGAAAGCGCAAGGCGATCCGCAAGGAGCGGGCGCGCGCCCAGGGCTTTGGCGGCACGATCCACATGCTGACGGGCGATGAAATCCTCCCGGAGCACTGGGAGGCCTTCTGGGCCTTCTATCAGGATACCGGCGCGCGCAAATGGGGGCGGCCCTATCTGACCCGCGCCTTTTTCGACCTCATTCATGAAGCCATGCGCGATGACGTGCTCCTGGTGATGGCCCGGCGCGAAGGCCGCTGGATCGCCGGGGCGCTCAATTTCATCGGCCGAGAGGCTCTTTTCGGCCGCTACTGGGGCGCGATCGAGGATCATCCCTGCCTGCATTTCGAGCTCTGCTATTACCGTGCCCTCGAATATGCGATCGAACATGGCCTGCCCCGCGTCGAGGCGGGCGCGCAGGGCGAACACAAGATCGCGCGCGGCTATGTGCCGGTGCCCGTCCACTCCCTGCACTGGATCGCCGATCCCGGCTTTCGCGCGGCTGTTGCGGATTACCTCGAAGCCGAGCGGGAAGCGGTGGGCGAAGAGATCGAGGCCCTCGCCCGGTATGCGCCCTTCCGCAAAGGGTAGCGCCGCTTCAGCTCATCGCCTCGAGCATTGTTTCCCCCGCCGAGACGGAGCATTGCCCGGCATCTTCCTCGAGGTTCAGCACCTTCACCTCGCCATCCTCAATCAGCATCGCATAGCGCAGCGAACGGCCCATGAGTCCGGCCGGCGGCAGATCGAAATCCATGCCGATCGCGCGGGTGAATTCGCCCATCGGATCGGCCAGCATGGTGATCCCGGCTTCGTTTGCTCCGGTGGCTTCACCCCAGGCCTGCATCACGAAGGGATCGTTGACGCTCACGCAGACGACCTCATCGACGCCCTTTTCCCCGAACGCATCCATGCTGCGGATGAAGCTCGGCACATGGGCGCTGTGGCAGGTGGGCGTATATGCGCCCGGCACGGCGAAGATCACCACCTTGCGCCCGGCGGTGAGATCGCCGAGGCTCACCTCTTCCGGCCCCTCTGCGCCCAACCGCATCAGATTTGCCTCCGGCAGCCTTTCGCCTGTGGATATGGTCATGGTTTTCCTCCCGGGATGTTTGCGTTTCATGCAGCATCATATAGGTTTGCCGGCGAGTGAAACAGCGGGAAAGCATCGGTGGAGCATATCGTCATCATTGGCGCCGGACAGGCCGGGGCCGCACTTGCCGCGGCGCTGCGCGCAGGAGGCCACGAGGGTCCGATCACCCTGATCGGCGCCGAACCGGAGCCGCCCTATCAGCGCCCGCCGCTTTCCAAGGCCTATCTTCTGGGCGAGATGGCCCGCGAGCGGCTCTATCTCCGCCCGGCGCAGTTCTACGAGGATCAGGGGATTGCGCTCATGACGGGCCGCAGGGTGGAGAAGATCGATCCGGCAACCCGAACCCTCAGCGCGGATGGTGAAACCATCGCCTGGGATCAGCTGGCGCTTGCCACGGGCGCTTCGCCGATCCGCCTCCCCGAAAGCGTTACCGCCGGGCTTGGCGGTATCCATTACGTGCGCACATTGGCCGATATCGATGCCATGGCTCCGGAATTTGCCGCCGGTAGGCGGGTGCTGATCGTGGGAGGCGGATATATCGGGCTGGAGGCCGCGGCGGTGGCCGCGAAGAAGGGGCTGAAGGTGACGCTTGTCGAGCAGGCCGAAAGGATCCTCTCGCGCGTTGCCGCGCCGGCGACGGCCGATTATTTCCGCACCCTTCACGAGCGCCACAGCGTGCGGATTCTTGAGGGCACGGGGCTGGAGCAGCTTTCGGGCACGGAGCGGGTGCGCGAGGCCCGGCTTTCGGGCGGAGAGACGCTCGCGGTGGATTTCGTGATCGCCGGCATCGGCGTGCGCCCCGATACGGCGCTTGCCGAGGCTGCCGGCATTACGATTGAAAACGGCATCCGCACCGATGCGCTGGGCCGCACCTCGGCTCCGGGGGTGTGGGCTGCGGGAGATTGTGCCTCCTTCCCCTGGCGTGGCACCCGGATCCGCCTTGAAAGCGTGCCCAATGCCATCGATCAGGCCGAGGCCGTGGCGGCCAACATGCTGGGCGCGGGCAAGCCCTACGAGGCGCGGCCGTGGTTCTGGTCCGATCAGTATGACGTGAAGCTCCAGATTGCCGGGCTGAACACCGGATATGAGCGCACCATCACCCGGCCCGGCGATAAGGCGGGCAGCCAATCCGTATGGTATTGGCGGGGCAGGGAATTGCTGGCGGTTGACGCGATGAACGATCCGCGCGCCTACATGATCGCCAAGCGCCTGATCGAGGCCGGGCGCGCGCCCGATCCCGAGGCGGTGGCCGATCCCGGCACCGATCTCATGGGCCTGTTGCGGGCATGAGGATCATTGCCGGCAGGCACAGGGGGCTGAGGCTCGCGAGCCTCGGCAAGGGCGATGCGGCGGCGCATCTGCGCCCCACCTCCGATCGGGTCCGCGAGAGCCTGTTCAACATGCTGGCAAACGGCGCCTGGGGCGATCCGATTTCCGGCGCGCATGTGCTCGATCTCTTCGCCGGTACCGGCGCGCTGGGGCTCGAGGCGCTTTCGCGCGGCGCAGAGCATGTCACCTTCGTGGAAAAGGGGCGCAAGGGGCAGGCGCTCATCCGTGAAAACCTCGCCCTTGCCCGGCGCGAAGGCGATGCGGTGCTGCTGCGCGCGGATGCCACGCGCCTGCCGCCTCTGACAGGCACCCCCGCGAGCCTCGTTTTCCTCGATCCGCCCTATGGCAAGGGGCTTGGCGAAAAGGCGCTTTCCTCGGCGCGCGAGGGGGGCTGGATTGCGCCTGGTGCGCTTGTGGTATGGGAAGAAAACGCTCCGCAGACCACGCCGGAAGGCTTCGCGCCTCTCGATCAGCGCCGCTACGGGGACAGCTGGATCACCATCCTCAGCGCGGCCTGAACTTCAGGCCTCCCAGGTGGGATGGAACTTGCCGGCTGGTGATAGGGTGAAGATCTCCGCGCCCTCAGCCGTTACCCCGATCGAATGCTCGTATTGCGCCGAAAGCGAGCGATCGCGGGTCACGGCCGTCCAGCCATCGGCGAGCACCTTGGTTTCGGGGCCGCCGAGATTGACCATCGGCTCGATGGTGAAGAACATCCCCTCTTCCAGCATCGGCCCGGTGCCGGGGCGGCCGTAATGCAGCACATTGGGGGGCGCATGGAAGACCCGGCCGAGCCCGTGGCCGCAGAAATCGCGCACCACGCTCATGCGATGGGCTTCAACGTAAGCCTGGATCGCGTGGCCGATATCGCCGAAGGTATTGCCGGGCTTCACCGCCTCGATCCCCTTCATCAGCGCATCATGCGTCACCTGCATCAGCCGCTCCGCCTTGCGGCTGGGCCGGCCGGCCACATACATGCGGCTCGTGTCGCCATACCAGCCGTCCACGATCACGGTGATGTCGATATTGAGGATGTCGCCATCCTTCAGGCGCTTGTCGCCAGGGATGCCGTGGCAGACAACATGATTGACGCTGATACAGCTGCCGTGCTGATAGCCGCGATAGCCGATGGTGGCCGAGATCGCCCCCTCTTCCTCCACGCGTCGGGTGATATAGGCATCAAGCTCGCCGGTCCTGACACCGGGCTTCACCATCGGGATCACCTCATCGAGCAGTTGCGCCGCGAGGCGGCCGGCCTTGTGCATTCCGGCGAAATCCTCCGGCTCATGAATCCTGATCCCGTCGCGCGTGACGCGCCCGCGTTTCTCCTTCACGGCCATTCTCCATTCTGTTCTGCTCCTAGATAGAGCACGGCGCGCGAAGGTGCCAGTGCCAAGGGGCTTGCCCTTGCAGGGGGCGGCGCGCCATAACACGGGCCATGATCACACGCCATCACATAAAGGGCGATGCGCCCTCCGTTGCCGTCTATTCCGATTGCGAGCGCTATCGCTATGCGCTCACGCGGATCTGGGATGAAGCGGGAACGCGCGTGCTTTTCGTGATGCTCAATCCCTCAACGGCAACGGAAATCCGCAATGATCCCACCGTGGAGCGCTGCGAGCGCCGCGCCCGCGCGCTGGGCTTCGGCGCTTTCCGGGTGTGCAACATCTTCGCCTGGCGCGCCACCGATCCGCGCGAGATGCGTGCCGCGCCTGATCCCGTCGGCCCGGAAAACGATGCCGCGATACTTGAGGGGGCAGATTGGGCGGACCGGATCATCTGCGCCTGGGGCACGCATGGCGCGCATCTCGATCGCGGCCCGGCGGTGGAGCGGCTCCTGCGGGGCACGGGGCGGCCACTCCTTCACCTCGGCCTCACCCGCGCCGGGCATCCGAAGCATCCCCTCTATATCGGCTATGCCACGAAGCCCATGGCATGGGAGATCCCTGCGAATGCCTGAAAGCACGGCCAGCCCGCCGGAAGGCTCACGGGAAGAGCCGGAGGAAATCCGCCGGGCGCGGGAGGAAATCGCCGCCCTTCGTGAAGAGCTGCACAGGCTCAACACCCACCGTTTCGTACGCATCCACAATTCCCTCTGGCGGCTTCTCGGCTTCCAGTTCGTCCGTGGTCTTGCCTTCGGGCTTGGCTCGGTGATCGGGGCCACGATACTCGTCTATCTCGTGGTGGCGTCGCTCTCTAAGATCGATTTCATTCCGATCATCGGGGAATGGGCCAAGGAGATCGCCGACGTGATCCGCCAGAACGGTGCGAATCCGTGAAACCCCCTTTTCTTTTGCCGCGATTCACCCTATACGCGCCCATCCGCGGAAATTTTCCGACGGAACACCCTCCCAAGGACCTTGCTGGACGACATCCCGGCTTGCGCCCGCAACACGAGATGAAAAGGAGATCCCGATGTCGATCACGAAGGAAGAGAAACAGGCCGTCATGAAGGAATACGCGACCCACGAAGGCGATACCGGATCGCCCGAAGTGCAGGTTGCGGTGCTTTCCAAGCGGATTGCCAATCTGACCGAACATTTCAAGACCCACAAGAAGGACAATCACTCCCGCCGTGGGCTTCTGATGATGGTGGCCCAGCGCCGCAAGCTGCTGGATTACCTGCGCGGCAAGGATGAAGAGCGTTATCAGACCCTGATCAAACGCCTCGGCCTGCGCCGCTGAAGAAAGACCGGACGCGCCCCTTTCGGGCGCGTCTTTCGTTGCTGCTGGCCCGATCAGGCTCCGTCGGGCGAGCGTTGGCAGACGTGGAAATGGAGCCACGGGCATACGGCCCGTACGCAACAGGCCAAAGGGGATGGGCCCCGGCGGTCAGGATAGGATGAAAGATGTTCAACATTGTGAAGAAAGAAATGGAATGGGGGGATGAAACCCTCACTCTCGAAACGGGCCGCGTGGCCCGCCAGGCGGATGGATCCGTCATCGCGACGCTGGGCGAAACCAGCGTGCTCGCCGCCGTAACTTACGCACGCGAGCCCAAGCCGGGGCAGGATTTCTTCCCGCTCACGGTGCATTACCAGGAAAAATACTATGCCGCGGGCAAGGTGCCCGGCGGCTTCTTCAAGCGTGAGGCGCGCCCCACCGAGAAGGAAACCCTCACCGCGCGGCTGATCGATCGCCCGATCCGCCCGCTTTTCGTGGAAGGCTTCAAGAACGAAGTGCTGGTGATGTGCACCGTTCTGAGCCATGACCTCGTGAACGATCCCGATATCGTGGCGATGATCGCCGCCTCGGCCGCGCTCACGCTTTCCGGCGTTCCCTTCCGCGGGCCCATTGCCGGCTGCCGGGTGGGCTATGCGAATGGGGAATACATCCTCAACCCTGAAGTGGATGACATGCAGAACCTGCGTGACAATCCCGAACAGAGGCTCGAGCTGATCGTCGCCGGCACCAGGGATGCGGTGATGATGGTGGAATCGGAAGCCTATGAGCTTTCCGAGGATGAAATGCTCGGCGCCGTCCAGTTCGGCCACGAGCAGCTGAAGCCGGTAATCGATATGATCGTCGATCTTGCGGAAGAAGCGGCCAAGGAGCCCTTCGATTTCACGCCACCGGATTACAGCGCGCTTTATGAGAAGATCAAAAAGCTGGCCGAGGAGGACATGCGCAAGGCCTTCGCGATCCGCGAGAAGCAGGAGCGCCAGAAAGCGATTGCCGCGGTTCGCGAGAAGGTGAAGGAGCAGCTCACCGAAGAGGAGCAGGAAGATCCCAACCTCGGCGCGGCCTTCAAGAAGCTCGAGAGCGAGATCCTTCGCGGCGAGATTGTCAATGGCGGCAAGCGCATCGACGGGCGGGATCTGACAACCGTCCGCCCGATTGACAGCACCGTGGGCCTGCTGCCGCGCACGCATGGTTCGGCGCTGTTTACCCGGGGCGAAACCCAGGCCTTGGTGATCACCACGCTTGGCACCGGCGATGACGAGCAGATCATTGATGCGCTGCACGGAAATTTCCGCTCGAATTTCCTGCTGCATTACAACTTCCCCCCCTATTCGGTGGGTGAAGTGGGCCGTGTGGGCCCTCCGGGGCGGCGCGAGATCGGCCACGGCAAGCTCGCCTGGCGCGCGCTTCAGGCCGTGCTGCCGCCGGCGACCGATTTCCCCTACACGATCCGGCTCGTTTCCGAAATCACCGAATCGAACGGCTCTTCCTCGATGGCCACCGTCTGCGGCTCATCGCTTTCGATGATGGATGCGGGCGTGCCGTTGAAGAAGGCGGTTGCCGGCATCGCCATGGGCCTCATCCTCGAGGGCGAGAAATTCGCCGTGCTCACGGATATCCTGGGCGACGAGGATCACCTCGGCGACATGGATTTCAAGGTGGCCGGCACCGAAGACGGGATCACCAGCCTCCAGATGGATATCAAGGTGGCCGGGATCACTCCCGAGATCATGAAGACGGCGCTTTCGCAGGCGAAGGATGCTCGCCAGCACATCCTCGGCGAAATGAACAAGGCGATCAGCGGCGCCAGCGAATTCTCCGAGCACGCGCCGCGCATCGAGACCATGCAGATCCCGACGGACAAGATCCGCGAGGTGATCGGCTCGGGCGGCAAGGTGATCCGCGAGATCGTCGAGGTGTCCGGCGCCAAGGTCGATATCAATGATGATGGTATCATCAAGATCGCCTCGCCCAATCAGGAAGCGATCCAGAAGGCCCATGACATGATCAACGAGATCGTGGCCGAGCCTGAGGAAGGCAAGATCTACAAGGGCAAGGTGGTGAAGATCGTCGATTTCGGCGCCTTCGTGAATTTCTTCGGAAAGCGCGATGGCCTGGTGCATGTGAGCCAGATCGAGAACCGCCGCCTCAACCATCCTTCCGACGTGCTGAAGGAAGGCCAGGAAGTCTGGGTGAAGCTCCTGGGCTTCGATGACCGCGGCAAGGTCCGGCTCGGCATGAAAATGGTCGATCAGGATACGGGCGAGGAAAAGGGGAAGGATGAGGGCTGAGCCCCTCGCCTCCCGCTAATGAAGAAAGGCCCCGGCAATCGCGCCGGGGCCTTTTGCATTGGGAATGATTATGAATCAGAAATCCAGATTTTCCACGCTGAGTGCATTCTGCTGGATGAATTCGCGCCGGGGCTCCACCACATCGCCCATCAGCTTGGTGAAGATGTCATCGGCTTCGGCCACATCATCAATCTTCACTTGCAGGAGCGTGCGGGCCTCGGGATCAAGCGTCGTTTCCCAGAGCTGCTCCGGGTTCATCTCGCCAAGGCCCTTGTAGCGCTGGAGCGAAAGCCCCTTCTCGCCCTCTTCGAGAATGGCCTCCAGAAGCTCGCTCGGCCCGTGAATGAGCCGCTCGCGCTCCTTGCGCTGGAGAGTGGCTGGCTTGGCGTATGTCTCCTGCAGGCTCTCCGTCATTTCGCCAAGGCGGCGCGCCTCGGGAGAGCGCAGCACCGCCCCATCAAGCACGCGCACCTCTTCGACCCCGCGCAGGATGCGCGCGAGGCGGATGCCGTGATCCTGCGTGGGCCGGCCCTGCCAGCCGCGTTCGTATTCAGGTGCGATCAGATCGAGGCGCGCGGCGATCTGATCGGCCACGGCCTGAAGATCGCTGTCCACCCGGCCGGGAACGAAGGCGCCGGCAATGGCGGCCTGTTCGAGGATGTGGCGGGGGTAATGGGTGGGAAAGGCATCGAGGATGCGGCGCATCAGGCGCGCTGCATTGACAACCCGCACCAGATCCCGCCCCATGATCTCTTCGCCCGTTGCGAGGCGCAGCACGGCGCCTTCCGTGCCCATCTCGATCAGGTAATCCTCGAGCGCCGCCTGATCCTTCAGATAGACCTCCGATTTCCCCCGGCTCACCTTGTAGAGCGGCGGCTGGGCGATATAGAGATAGCCCCCCTCGATCAGCTCCGGCATCTGGCGGAAGAAGAAGGTAAGCAGAAGGGTGCGGATATGGGCGCCGTCCACATCCGCATCCGTCATGATGATGACCTTGTGGTAGCGCAGCTTCGAGATATCGAATTCATCGCGCCCGATTCCGGTGCCGAGCGCCATCACCAGATTGCCGATCTCCTGGCTGGCGAGCATCCGATCGAAGCGCGCGCGCTCGACGTTGAGGATCTTGCCGCGCAGGGGGAGGATGGCCTGGGTCTGGCGATCCCGGCCTGTCTGG
Source organism: Paracoccaceae bacterium (assembly GCA_027030435.1). GTDB lineage: Bacteria > Pseudomonadota > Alphaproteobacteria > Rhodobacterales > Rhodobacteraceae > WFVA01. The sequence continues at coordinate 12,272 of JALVEX010000153.1, read as the reverse complement.
GCGGAGCCGCCGGCGCTGTCGCCCTCCACGAGGAACAGCTCGGTTTTCGCGGGATCCTTCTCGGAGCAATCCTTGAGCTTGCCGGCGAGGAAATTCACGTCCATCGCCGTCTTGCGGCGGGTAAGCTCGCGCGCCTTGCGCGCCGCCTCGCGCGCCACCGCCGCCTCGATGATCTTGCCGACGATCATCTTCGCCTCGTTCGGGTGCTCCTCGAACCATTCGGCAAGCTTCTCGTTCACGAGGCTTTCCACCACCGGGCGCACCTCGGAGCTGACGAGCTTGTCTTTCGTCTGGCTCGAGAATTTCGGATCCGGCACCTTGACGGAAAGCACGGCCGTGAGCCCTTCGCGCGCATCGTCGCCGGTGAAGCTCACCTTCTCCTTCTTGGCGATGCCCGAGGATTGCGCGTAATTGTTGATGGTGCGCGTCAGCGCACCGCGAAAGCCTGCGAGGTGGGTGCCGCCATCGCGCTGGGGGATGTTGTTGGTGAAGGGCAGCACCTTTTCATGGTAGCTGTCGTTCCACCACATGGCCACTTCCACCGTGATGCCGTCTTTCTCGCCCTTCATGTAGATGGGTTCGTCAATGAGCGGGGTCTTGGAGCGATCGAGGTAGCGGACGAATTCGCGCACGCCGCCCTCGTAGCAGAATTCCACTTCCACGGGCTCCGCCGGGCGCTCGTCGCGCAGGATGATATGCACGCCGGAATTGAGGAAGGCGAGCTCGCGAAGGCGGTTTTCAAGCGTGTGGAAATCGTAATTGACGTTGGAAAAGGTGTCCTGCGAGGCGAGGAAGCGCACCTCGGTGCCCTTTTCACCCTCGGCGGGGCCGACGACACGCAGGGATTCCACCGTCTCGCCGCCGGCGAAGCGCACGTAATGCTCCTTGCCATCGCGCCAGATCCTGAGTTCGAGCCATTCCGAAAGCGCGTTCACGACCGAAACGCCAACACCATGCAGGCCACCGGAAACCTTGTAGGAATTCTGATCGAATTTCCCCCCCGCGTGCAGCTGGGTCATGATCACCTCGGCCGCCGAGACGCCTTCTTCGGCGTGAATGTCCACCGGAATGCCGCGCCCGTTGTCGCGCACGGAAACCGATGAATCGGGATGGATGGTGACGATCACGCGATCGGCATGGCCGGCGAGGGCCTCGTCAATCGCGTTGTCCACCACCTCATAGACCATGTGATGCAGGCCGGAGCCGTCATCAGTATCGCCGATATACATACCGGGCCGCTTGCGGACGGCTTCCAGGCCCTTGAGAACCTTAATGGAATCGGCGCCGTATTCGGCCGGTTTCTGCGCGTTTTCTGCCATGGGTTTCTTCCCTGATATCCTGCTCATTATATAGGGGATTGCAGGGTGGTTGTCACGCGGGAACCACAAGATTTGGGGGATTCGCAGGCCTTGGTAAAAGAGCGCTAAGAGCTTGGCGTGACGCGGGATTCCCCGCCCATTTCGCGCACCTCGAGAAACTGCGCCCGCCCGCCCAGGGCTTCGAAAAGTTCGCGCCCGGTGCCCGTCATCCAGGCCTGGACGCGAAGGGCGATGATTTCATCATAGAGCGCGGCTCGGCGGTCTGCATCGAGATGGGCGGCCACCTCGTCAAGAAGGAGGATCGGGGGCGCACCAAAATCCTGCGCGAGCGCGCGCGCATTGGCCAGAACCAGAGAGATCAGGAGCGCCTTCTGCTCGCCCGTGGAGCACTCCCGCGCGGCGATGCCCTTGGCGGCATAGGTGGCGATCAGATCGGCGCGGTGGGGGCCGGAAAGCGTGCGCCCGGCGGCAAGATCACGGTGCCGGCCTCTTGCGAATGCTTCGGTGAGGGCTTCGGCGGACGTGGCTTCATCGGGTGCGCCTTCGGGGCCGGTGAGGGCAAGGTCGGCGGCGGGGAAGGCGGTGGCCGCGCCTGCCAGGGCCTCGGCCAGGCGGGCAATCGCCTGCATCCGGTTTGCGTGGATGCGGGCTCCCGATTGCGCCATTGCGGCTTCCAGCGCCTCATACCAGCGCCGATCCTGCACGCCATCGCGCAGCAGGCGGTTGCGCTCGCGCATGGCCTTTTCATAGGCAAGCACGGCTTCGCCATGGGCGGGCTCGAAGCTCATCGTCATACGATCGAGAAAGCGCCGCCGCCCTTCCGCGCCCTCGCTCCAGAGGCGATCCATGGCCGGCACGAGCCAGAGAATGCGGGCAATGCGCCCCAGCGCGATCTGGGGAGCGGACTTGCCGTCAATGCGCTGGCTGCGCGGCTGGCCGGGTGTGGCGCCCGTTTCCACCTCGTGCAGGCGGCCGAGGCTTTCGATGGTGGCGGCGATCTTCCAGCCGAGCGCCTCGGGCCGGCGCTGGAGATCCTCCGTGGCGGCGCGGCGCAGCCCGCGCCCGGGGGAAAGCAGGGAGATGGCTTCGAGGATATTCGTCTTGCCGGCGCCATTGGGGCCGTGGATGGCGACGGGGCGGGCATCGGCCTCGATCCGCAGGGCCTTGTGCGAGCGGAAATGCGAAAGCGCGAGAGATCTGAGGAAAAGCCCGCTCACACCCGCATCGGCATCACGACATAGATCGCGCTGGTATCATTGCCTTCGCGCATCAATGTGGGATGATCGGGGGTGTCGAACATGAAAACGGCGTTTTCCCGATCGACCTGCCCGGCGATTTCCAGGAGATACTTGGCGTTGAAGCCGATCTCGAGCGGCTCGTCGCCATAGGCGACCGCGAGTTCTTCCTCCGCCGCGCCGCTGTCGGGGGCATTGACGGAAAGCACCAGGCGATCCTCGTCAAGCGCCAGCTTGACGGCGCGCGAACGCTCCGAGGAAACGGTGGCCACGCGATCCACCGCGCGGGCGAATTCGGCGGCATCCACCTCGAGGCGGCGGGAGTTGTCGAGCGGGATCACGCGGGTGTAATCGGGGAAGGTGCCATCGATCACCTTCGAGGTGAGGGTGATCTGGGGCGTGGCGAAGCGCACCTTGGTTTCGGATACGGAAACGGCAATCCCGATGTTGTCATCCACCAGGAGCTTGGCAAGCTCGGCCACCGTCTTCTTCGGCACGATCACGCCGGGCATGTTTTCCGCGCCCTCGGGCAGAGGCGCATCGATCCTGGCCAGGCGGTGGCCGTCCGTGGCCACGCAGCGCAGCACCTTGCCATCCTCGCCATCGGCCACATGCATGTAGACGCCGTTCAGGTAATAGCGGGTTTCCTCATTGGAAATGGCGAATTTCGATTTGTCGAACAGGCGGCGCAGAACCGGAGATTCGACGGAGAAATTGGATTCGTATTCCGAGCTTGCCATCACCGGAAAATCTTCCTTCGGCAGGGTGGCGAGCGAAAATTTGGAACGCCCCGCCTCTACCGTGAGGCGGCCCGAAGCCGGATCATCGGCAATCTGGACCAGGGCGCCATCCGGCAGCTTGCGCACGATCTCGTGCAGGAGCACGGCATTGACGGTGCTGGCGCCTGGGCGCTCCACTTGTGCAATGGTCCTGTCGATCACCTCCACATCGAGATCGGTGGCCCGGAAGGAGGTGCCATCCCCCTCCGCCTCGATCAGGACATTGGCAAGGATCGGGATCGTATTGCGCCGCTCCACCACGGATTGCGCCTGAGAAACCGCCTTCAGAAGATCCGCGCGCTCGATGCTGAATTTCATGACCCACTCCTGTTGGATGCCGGGCCGCCGAAATTAACCATATTTCGCCCCGGCTCAAGCCTTTTCGGGACTGAACCCGCCTTTGCGCAGATCGTCAAGGCCGATCCGCCCCTTTGCGCGTGTTGCGCCGCTCAGCCCTCAAGCGAACGGCGCAGAAGCTCCACATCATCGGCGATCTGGCTGTCGGTCGCCATCAGATCCTCGATCCGGCGCACTCCGTGCATGACCGTTGTATGATCGCGCCCGCCGAAGCGGCGGCCGATCTCGGGCAGGCTGCGCGAGGTGAGCTGCTTGGCCAGATACATCGCCATCTGGCGGGGCCGGGCGATGGTGCGCATCCGGCGCGGGCCGATCATGTCGGAAAGGCGGATGTTGTAATGCTCGGCCACCTTGCGCTGGATTTCCTCGATCGAGATCTTGCGATCGGAAGCGCGCAGGATATCGGAAAGACATTCCTGCGCCATTTCCAGAGTGATCTCGCGGCCGACGAGCGAGGCGAAGGCGAAGAGGCGGGTCAGGGCGCCTTCAAGCACGCGCACATTGGCCGAGATGCGATGGGCGAGAAATTCGAGCACACCATCGGCAATGGCGATATCGCCATATTCCGCCCTTTGCCGGGCGAGCTTCTGCTGGAGAATGCCGAGCCTCAGCTCGAAGTCCGTGGGATGCAGATCCACGACGAGCCCGCATTGAAGGCGTGATTTGATCCTTTCCTCGAGGTTCTTGATCTCGCCCGGTGCTCGATCGGCGGAAATGATGATCTGCTTGTTCTGATCCACGAGCGCATTGAAGGTATGGAAAAATTCCTCCTGCGTGGAATTCTTGCCCGAGATGAACTGAACGTCATCCACCATCAGCACGTCGATGCTTCGGAACAGCTTCTTGAAGTCCATGGCCTTCTGATCGCGCAGGGCCTGAATGAAGCGATACATGAATTGCTCGGCCGAGATATAGACAACCGCGAGTTCGGGCCGCCTCAGCTGAAGCTCATGGGCAATGGCGAGCATCAGGTGGGTCTTGCCGAGGCCAACGCCCCCGTAGAGAAACAGCGGATTGAAATTGACAGGCCCGCCTTTGGCCACGCGTTTGGCTGCGGCAAAGGCCAGCTCGTTGGGCTTGCCGACAACGAAGCTCTCGAAGGTGAAGCGTGGATCGAGCGGGGCTCTCGGGAGTTCGGCAAGCGATCCGCCGATCCCGGAAGGCTCCCCGATCCTGCGGCGTTTTTCGCAATCGGGCGCTTCCTTGCTGCTACCTGTCGGGGCCGACGTGCGCCCCTTGGGTTTCTTGACATCGAAGGCAATGCGTTGAACCGGCTCGCCGGATGCGCGCATCAACTGGAGAATCTGATCCGTGAAATTGCGCGATACCCAATCACCGATGAATTGCGTCGGTACATCGAAATGCGCAACACCATCCTTCAGACCGGAATATTCAAGCGGCTCGATCCAGGTGACGTAGTTGTTCTTGCCGATGGTCTTTCTGAGTTCATCCCTGATCTTGCCCCATGTCTTGTCCGTCATCCGGTAACCTATCCATTCATTGTCCCGGCCCCCGCTTTGCGGCGGGCCCGCCGATCTTACCGGGATCAATACCGGTGCCGGCTTCTTTCATCTTGCCCTTTGCAATTCACGGTCCCTGATGCGTTACACAACGCCATACCCACGGTTCTGCCCTTGGCAAAAACGATTGAACTCGGCGATGTTCACAGCCTGGAGGAACGAGCACAAAATCCCCCTCCTCACAGGGCAGACGCACGCCCGATGAAGCCGGATGCCCTGTAAAAACAGGGCGATTTGATGCTTGTCCCCCCAAGGACGATGAATCACTCCGGCAAGCTAGCAAGCCGCCTGCGGACCATGCAACAGAACTTCGATCTTGACTCGAAGCTTTCTGGTTTCGAATCTGTGAAGCGTAAAATTTATGCAACACATGGCCGGGGATCGCTCCCTGCGCGCCGCAAAAAGGGCGCTGCCGAAGCAGCGCCCTTCTGAATCAATCGTGCGGGTCGGCCTGTCAGCCGATGGCTTTCACACGCGCCGAAAGGCGCGACATCTTGCGCGCCGCGGTGTTCTTCTTGACAACGCCCTTCGTCACGCCGCGCATCAGTTCGGGCTGTGCCGCGCGGAGGGCCTCGCTCGCGGCTTCCTTGTCGCCCGAAGCGATGGCTTCCTCGACCTTGCGCAGGAAAGTGCGGATGCGCGAACGGCGCGCCTTGTTGATCTCATAGCGGCGCAGATTCTGACGGGCGCGCTTTTTTGCTTGAGGCGAATTTGCCATGGTTCGTTTCCCGGATTTTGGGGTGCATGAATTCTGAATTCGGGCTTCTAGGCCCGACTCGCCGGCAAGTCAACGGGTTCGCGCGATATTATTGCTATTTGTCGCGAAACTGGGGTTCGCGCTTTTCGAGAAACGCCGCCATGCCCTCTTTCTGATCATGGGTGGCAAACAGCGACTGGAACAGGCGCCGCTCGAAGAGAAGCCCTTCCGAGAGCGGTGTTTCATAGGCGCGGTTCACGGCTTCCTTGGCGGCCATGGTGGCGATCATGGATTTCTCCGCGATCTTGTGGGCGGTGGCCAGAGCATCCTCCAGGAGCTTCTTGACCGGCACGATACGGCTCACCAAGCCGGCGCGCTCCGCTTCTTCGGCATCCATGAAACGCCCGGTGAGATGCATTTCCATCGATTTCGACTTACCGACGAAATGCGTGAGGCGCTGGGTGCCACCGATGCCGGCGATCACGCCGAGGTTGATTTCCGGCTGGCCGAACTTTGCGTTGTCGGCGGCGATGATGAAATCGCACATCATGGCAAGCTCGCAGCCCCCGCCAAGCGCATAGCCGGCCACGGCGGCGATGATCGGCTTGCGGACCGCGCGGATCTTCTCGGCTTCGGGGCCGAATAGATCGGTGGTGAAAACTTCGGTAAAATCCTTGCCGGACATTTCCTTGATGTCGGCGCCTGCCGCGAAGGCCTTTTCCGAGCCGGTGATGACGATGCAGCGCACCTTTTCATTGGCCTGGGCCGCTTTCAGCGCGTCCGTCAGCTCGCCCAGGAGCTCGGCATTGAGGGCATTCAGCGCATCGGGCCGGTTCAGCCTGATGAGGGTCACATGATCTTCGGTTTCGACGATGATCGTTTCGTAGGCCATGGATCGGGCCCCCGTATTGTTGCATCTCAGGGAGATGTGATTATCAGCACCGGCGCGGGGATCAAGCTATCTTTGGCATTGCGGGCAATGAAATGTCGAGCGCCCGGACTGGGTGATTCGGGCGATTTTCCCTTTGCAACCGGGGGTAAGACAGGGTTCGCCTTCGCGGCCGTAGGCGCGGAAATTGTGCTGGAAATAGCCAAGCTCGCCATCCGCCCGGCGGTAATCGCGCAGGGATGAGCCGCCTGATTCGATGGCTTCGCAAAGCACCTCGCGGATCACGGGCACGAGCGCGCGGATCCGCTTCGCCGCGATCCGCGCCGCCGGACGAAGGGGGGAGATCCCGGCCCGGTGCAGCGCCTCGCAGACGTAGATGTTGCCAAGCCCGGCCACGACCTTCTGATCGAGAAGCGCCGTCTTGATCGGGCTCCGGCGCCCCTTGAGGCGCTCCACAAGGTAATCCTCGTGAAAACTGTTGCCCAGGGGCTCGGGGCCGAGCCTGGCAAGGAGGCGGTGGTGCCCGAGCGCTTGCGTCGGCCAAAGATCCATCATTCCGAAGCGGCGGGGATCGTTGAAGGTGATGCGCGCGCCGCCCTCGGTATCGATCACCACGTGATCATGCCTTCCCGGCGGCTTCGGGGGGGCGCCATCGAGCCCCGAGATCATCATCCGCCCCGACATCCCCAGATGCACGATCAGGGTTTCGCCGGGATCGAGATCGGCAAGCAGGTATTTCGAGCGCCGCCAGAGCCGCAGCACGCGCCGGCCCGTGAGCCGCGCCCCCATCTCGGGCGGGAAGGGCCAGCGCAGATCGGGGCGGCGCACATCGGCATGCCGGATCCGCGCTCCTTCCAGAACCGGCAGAAGCCCGCGGCGTATGGTTTCGACTTCGGGCAATTCCGGCATCTCGATCCTTTCTGTTCCTGCGGCCATTGTATCGCCGGCCCGGCTCCTTATAAGAGGGGCTGAAACAACAGACGGCAAGTGCGCATGTCCGGCGAGGAACACAAGACGACCCATTTCGGCTACAAGACGGTGCCGGAAGAGGAAAAGGCCCATCTCGTGCATGGGGTCTTTACCAACGTGGCCTCCAAATACGATGTGATGAACGATGCGATGTCGCTCGGGATTCACCGCATCTGGAAGGATGCGATGATGGATTGGCTGGCGCCGCGCCCGGGTCAGCGGCTTCTCGATGTGGCGGGCGGCACCGGCGATATTGCCTTCCGCTTCCTCAAGCGCGCGGGCACGGGGCACGCAACCGTGCTCGATCTCACCGAATCCATGCTGCTTGAAGGCGAGAAGCGCGCGGAAGCGGCGCAGATGGCCGACAGCCTCGATTGGGTGGTGGGCGATGCGATGGCCCTGCCCTTCCGGGATAACAGCTTCGATGTCTATACCATCTCGTTCGGCATCAGGAACGTGACCCGGATCGGGGATGCCCTTGCCGAGGCCTTCCGGGTGCTCAGGCCCGGCGGGCGGCTGATGGTGCTCGAATTCAGCCATATCCCGAACGATCTGATGCAGAAGGCCTATGATCTCTATTCCTTCAACGTCATCCCTCGCCTTGGCCAGCTGATCGCAAAGGATCGCGACAGCTATCAGTATCTGGTGGAATCGATCCGCCGCTTCCCCGATCAGGAAACCTTCGCGGCAATGATCCGCGATGCGGGATTTGAAAACGTGAAATACCGCAATCTCTCCATGGGGATCGCCGCCCTTCATTCCGGCTGGAAGATCTGATCCATGCGCGGCCCGCACAACATATTTCGGCTGATCCGCACGGCCGCCACCTTCGAGCGCACGGGTGCGTTGCGCGTGGTGCTCGAGGAAACCAATGCCCCGGCCCCGATCCGCATCGCCGCGCGCGTGATTGGCTGGCCGATGAAATGGCTCGGGCTCAGGGGTGATCCCGGGATGCCGCCGGTAACGCGCGCCCTCACGGCCCTCGGGCCGGCCTATATCAAGTTCGGCCAGCTTCTCTCGACCCGCCCGGATGTGGTGGGCGAGGATCTGGCACGTCAGCTTGCGGTGCTTCAGGATCGCCTGCCTCCCTTCCCGACGGAGGAGGCCAAAGCCACCGTGGAGGCCGAGCTTGAGCGCCCTGTCAATGAGGTTTTCAGCGAATTCAGCGATGCGGTGGCCGCAGCATCTATCGCGCAGGTGCACAAGGCGCGCCTTGCCGATACGGGCGAGGAGGTGGCCGTCAAGGTGCTGCGCCCAGGGATAGAGAAGGCGTTTCGCAAGGATATAGATGCCTTCTATTTCGCCGCCTCGGTGATCGAGGCACTCTCTCCCGCCTCCCGCCGACTGCGACCTTCCGATGTGGTGGCGCATTTCGATGGCGTGGTGCAGGGCGAGCTTGATCTGCGCACGGAAGCGGCCGCCTGCTCCGAGTTTGCTGCCAATACCGCCAATGACGAGAAATTCCAGGTGCCGGAGGCGAAGTGGGAGTTTTCCGGGCGCCGGGTGATGACGATGGACTGGGCCGAGGGCATTGCGCTCGGGGATGTCGAGGCGCTGCGCGCGGCGGGGCATGATCTCGAAGCGCTCGGCGAGCAGGTGATGCGCCTCTTCCTCAGCCATGCGCTGCGCGATGGTTATTTCCATGCCGACATGCACCAGGGCAATCTCAAGGTGGCGGAAAACGGTGATATCATCGCCTATGATTTCGGCATCATGGGCCGGATAGACGAATACACGCGCCGGGTTTATGCGGAAATTCTCTATGGCTTCATCCGGCGTGATTACCGCCGCGTGGCGGAAGTCCATTTCGAGGCGGGCTATGTGCCGGCGGATCGCGATGTGGATGAATTCGCCCAGGCGCTGCGTTCGGTTGGCGAGCCCATTTTCGGTGCCGATGCCACGGCGATTTCCATGGGGCGGCTCTTGCATCATCTCTTCGAGGTGACGGAGCGCTTCGGCATGGAAACCCGCACCGAACTGATCCTGCTGCAGCGCACGATGGTTGTTGTCGAGGGGGTGGCACGCTCGCTCAACCCTCATATCAACATCTGGCAGGTGGCGCGCCCGGTGGTGGAGGAATACATCCGGCACAGCATCGGCCCGCGCGCATTCGCCCGTGATCTCATCCGCACGGTGCGGGTGATCTCGCGTTTCGGCCCGCAGCTGCCGCAGATGGCGGAGGCCGCGTTGATGCGCCAGAGCGAACCGCCCGCACCGACCCCGGGGCGCAGGATGCCGGGGGCGGCCGTGCTTCTCCTCCTCGGAGCGGCCATGGGCGCCGGTGGGGTCTGGCTGCTGTTCTGATCGGTCGGGGATGACGCCGCGTCGCGGATGACAGGGCGCCCCGATGCGCGCAATATTGGCGCCAACGGAGGCACGCCATGACCAGATATCCACACCTTCTCGCCCCCCTCGATCTTGGCCACGTAACGCTCAGAAACCGCGTGCTGATGGGTTCCATGCACACGGGGCTTGAAGAAACGAAGGATTGGGGGCGGGTGGCGGAATTCTACGCCACACGGGCGCGCGGTGGCGCAGGCCTGATCGTGACGGGCGGCATGGCGCCCAACCGCGAAGGCGGTGTTTTCCCCGGGGCGGCGGGGCTGTTCTCGGATGAGGACATCGCCAATCATCGCCGGGTGACAGATGCCGTTCATGACGAGGGCGGCAGGATCGCCATGCAGATCCTGCATGCGGGGCGCTATGCCTACAGCCCCGAATGCGTGGCCCCCTCGCCGATCAAATCGCCCATTTCGCCCTTCGTGCCGAAGGAGCTTGATGAAGAAGGCATCGAAAAGCAGATTTCCGACATTGCCACCGCCGCCGCCCGCGCCCGCGAGGCCGGTTATGACGGCGTGGAGGTGATGGGCTCGGAGGGTTATTTCCTCAACCAGTTCCTCGTGACCCGCACCAACAGGCGCACCGACCGCTGGGGCGGATCCTACGAAAACCGCATGCGCCTGCCGCTCGAGGTGATGCGCCGGGTGCGCACGGCGGTGGGCGAGGATTTCATCGTCATCTACCGCATCTCGATGATCGATCTCGTGCCCGAGGGCAGCACCTTCGATGAAGTGCTTCTGCTCGCGCGCGAGATGGAAAAGGCCGGCGCTTCGATTCTCAACACCGGTATCGGCTGGCACGAGGCGCGCATCCCCACCATCGCCACATCGGTGCCCCGCGCGGCCTTCACCTGGGTGACGAAAAAGCTGATGGGGCATGTAAGCATCCCCGTCATCACCTCGAACCGGATCAACACCCCCGAGGTGGCCGAGCGCGTGCTGGCTTCCGGCGCGGCCGACATGGTTTCCATGGCGCGCCCCTTCCTTGCCGATCCCGATTTCGTGCGCAAGGCAGCCGAAGGCCGCGCCCGCGAGATCGCGCCCTGCATCGCCTGCAACCAGGCCTGCCTCGATCACACTTTCAGCGGCAAGATCTCCACCTGCCTCGTCAATCCCCGCGCGGCCTATGAGACGGAACTGGTGATCGAGCCCGCGGCCGATCCGAAGCGCATCGCCATCGTGGGCGCCGGCCCTGCCGGGCTTTCGGCAGTGATCACCGCAGCCGAACGCGGCCACAGGGTGACCCTGTTCGAGAAGGCCGACCGCATCGGTGGCCAGCTAGACATGGCCGCCGAAATCCCCGGCAAGGAAGAATTCAAGGGCCTGCTGGAATGGTTCTCCACCATGCTTGGGAAAAACGGCGTGGATCTGCGCCTCGGGCAGGAAGCCGGCATTGATGTGCTCGGGGATTTCGATGAGATCATCATCGCAACCGGCGTGCGCCCCCGCGATCCGGGAATCCCCACCGAGCCGGGCGCCCGCGTGCTCTCCTATCAGGACGTTCTGCGCGGCAAGGCCGAGGTGGGCGAGCGCGTGGCGATCATTGGCGCGGGCGGCATCGGCTTCGATGTGGCCGAGTATCTTGTGGAAACGGATCATCCCACGCTGCACCTCGAGAAATGGCTGAAGGAATGGGGTGTGACCGATCCCGAGCGCGCCCGTGGCGGGCTCGCCCCCGAAGGCCCGCAGCCCGCCCCCCCGGCGCGCAAGGTCACGCTGATGCAGCGCAAGGCCGAGAAGCCCGGCCGCCGCCTCGGCAAGACAACCGGCTGGATCCACCGCGCCACTTTAAGGATGAAGGGCGTGGAGATGCTGAGCGGTGTGACTTACGAGAAGATCACGCCGGAAGGGGTCCTGGTGCGGATCGGGGATGAAGGAGAAACCCGCCTGATCCCGGCCGATACGGTGGTGCTCTGCGCAGGGCAGGAAAGCGAAAACGATCTTGCGGAGGCGCTGAAGGCCGCCGGCCGAGAGCCCCATGTGATCGGAGGGGCTGAGCTCGCTAACGAATTGGACGCAAAAAGGGCAATAGATCAAGGCGCGCGACTCGCGTCAAAGTTGTAATTTTCATTAAAATTGGACTATTGCGCGTAACTTTGCCTTTCAACCGTCTGTAATTTGTAATTTCCGAATGCCGGACGATCACGGGAAAACCCCAGTATTGTCGA